>JBDSPX010000085.1:0-2591 GCA_039930065.1 Dokdonella sp. | reverse complement strand
ACCTCATGCAGGCGACTCGTCTGCCCATCGAAATAGCTTGCCTTGAATGCATTCACAGGCCGATGTCGATGTCGAACAGACCATCCACCTCCGCGGCTGTTGCATCGACGCCGAGCGATCGCTCGGCAACCATCGCATTGAAATCGTCGGCAGCCAGAAGGGTCAGGCAATCAGCACGGTATTGGGCCAGTCGCACCATCGCCCACGGAATCAGCAACCCCGCGCTGAGCAGGATGGCGACCGTATTGCTCGCGTAGATCCAGAGCAGCTTCTGACCTTTCAATGTCGAGCGGAAGCGGCGCCCGCCAATATCGATATGGTTGTAGATCAAGTTGCTCAGCGCGGCGGCCAGAAAGGCGAGGACGACGAAGTAGCCGAGATACATGAACGTCATCATGCCGATCATGAGCCATGGTTGCGGAGGTTCTCCACTGCGCACGCCCGCACTCGCCATCATCACGCCAACCATGAGCATGCTGAACAAAAACATCCAGGCGGAAATGACACCCCAGGCAATCAGATAGGGCGGATAGAACTTGCCTGCGGTGAGCAGGAACTTGAACCAGTCGCCGCCAAAGCGATGATTCTCGACGATGAAGGCTTTCTGCTTGCCCTTGACCCACGGGTAGAGCAAGCCGAGGGTAAGGATCAGTGGAATACCAAGGATCAGAAAACGGATATAGGCTTCACCGTAATCGGGAATGAAACGGAAATTGAGGCCGCGCCATGATGAGTAACGTGCGCGAAACGCGGCGCCGCGCACCAGCAACCACGGCGTCAACACGGCAATGAAAAGCGCAAGGCCGAGCTGCAGACCGATGCTGTATTGCCCGGCAATTACGTAGGCGGAAAACAGGGTGACGGCAATGATCCGGCCCTTGAGGATCGGCAAGGGTTTTGCCGTGTATTCGAATGGCACACCCGCGAGCCGGGTGCTGCCGTAGAAATAGCGCTGGGTGCGCACCTTGGCCCAGGCCGAAAAAATGCCGAGACTCAGGATGGTCAGAGCAAGGTTGACGATCCATATACGAAAATATTCGCCGGCTCGCCCATCGAATGCAAAGTAGTGCTCGAACATGGCCGGCTGACTGGGCCGCGGCGCCCAGCTGGGAACTGGCGGAGCCGGCGGAGACACCGGTGGCACGGCAACAATCACTTCTTCCATGGAGTTCCCTTGCCGACCGCAACGCCAGCGCACACAAAGTGTAGGCGATCCTGCCTCGGTTCAGAAGGTTGAGATTGCGTCTTCGCTCACGCCTTGGCGAGAATCAGGTCCGAGGCGCGTTCGGCGATCATGATCGTCGGTGCGTTCGTGTTGCCGCTCGGAAGATCGGGCATCACCGAGGCATCAACCACACGAAGACCGGTTACCCCGCGCACGCGCAATTCGCTGTCGACGACGGCGTCTTCGTCAACGCCCATACGGCAGGTGCCGACCGGGTGGTATACGGTTTCCACCTTGCGCCGGACAAACGCTTCGAGCGCTGTGTCGTCATTGATATCGACACCCGGAAAGATCTCCGCACCGCGATAACGATCAAATGGCGATTGCGCGAGAATCGTATGCGAGACTCGCGCGGCCTCGATCATCATTTTCAGATCGTAACCTTCGGCATCGCTCAGATAGTTCGCGTGGATCGCGATCGCTTGCTTCGGGTCACTCGATTTTAGCCGTAGCGATCCGCGCGATTTTGGATGCAACATGCATGCGTGCACGGTATAGCCGTGACCTTCCAGCTTGTTTCGGCCGTGATCATCGAGCAGGGCAGGAACGAAATGGAACTGCATGTCGCAACGCTCATCTTCGGCATGACGCGAGCGCAGGAATCCACCGCTTTCTGCAATATTGGAAGTGCCGATACCTTGGCGCTTGAAGAGGAATTCGAGAGCGACCGCAACATCGTTGACCTTGTCGTAGGTGATTGCCTCGGTGCAATGCGTCAGCGAACAAATGTCCAGATGATCCTGCAGATTGCTGCCTACACCGGCAAGATCCTGACGCACGCCAATACCGTGCTCACGCAGTTGATCGGCCGGACCGATGCCGGACAGCATCAGCAGTTGCGGTGAATTGAGCGCGCCACCAGCGAGGATGACTTCACCGGCTTCAGCGCGTTTGAGTTGGCCGTGATGACGGTAGTCGATGCCGATCGCGCGTGCGCCAGAAAACAAAACATGTTGAACTTCGGCGTGGGTGCGGATTGTGAGGTTTGCCCGGCCACGCGCTTCACGCAGAAAGGAAGCCGCCGTCGAGCAGCGCGCGCCATTGTTCTGGGTCACTTGATAGAAGCCGAAACCTTGCTGTTCGGTACCGTTGAAGTCGGCGTTGCGTGGGAACCCGGCAGCAGCGGCGGCATCTACAAAAATTTGCGAAAGCGGATTCTTGTATTTCAAATCGGAAACGCTGAGCGGGCCTTGTTCGCCATGCAAGGCATTCGCGCCGCGCGAATTCTTTTCGGAACGTTTGAAAACGTCGCGCACCTGATCCCATGCCCAGCGAGGATCAGCCGACTTGCGCGCCCAATCGTCGTAGTCGCCCTTTACCCCGCGGATGTAGCACATCGCATTGATCGAACTCGATCCGCCGAGCA
>JBDSPX010000084.1:0-34185 GCA_039930065.1 Dokdonella sp. | reverse complement strand
GCCGAGCGATCGCTCGGCGTCGATGCAACAGCCGCGGAGGTGGATGGTCTGTTCGACATCGACATCGGCCTGTGAATGCATTCAAGGCAAGCTATTTCGATGGGCAGACGAGTCGCCTGCATGAGGTGGAAGTAGAGCGCGTCGATGCGGGAAATATTCGCGTTCTCGGCAACGGCATCGAGCGCAACGAACCGATTGCCGGCTTGCGCATCTCGCCTCGGCTTGCGCGCATCGCCCGAACGATTGAATTTGCCGACGGCGCACGCATCCTGGCCAGCGATCATGCGCTGCTCGATACGTGGTTCCCCGCAGGCGATCGATTGCAGCGCATCGTCTATCGGCTTGAACGTCACGCGCAGGCCGTCGCCGCTTCAATCGTCGTTTGTCTAGCGATGGGCGTCGTCACCTTCGTTTGGGGCGTGCCATGGTTATCGGACCGCATCGCGGCGCAGGTTCCTGCGAGCGTCGAGACCCGACTCGGCGAGGAAGTGCTGGGCCAGCTCGACCGCCTTTTCGGCTTCCATCCCACGACCGTCGAAGCGGCACGCCAGTCCGACCTCTCCAAGCGTTTTGCGTTACTGGCCGCGAACCTGCCAGGCAGCGACAGTTATCGCCTCGAATTCCGCGATGCGCCCGGGATTGGCCCGAATGCGCTGGCGATTCCGGGCGGCGTCATCGTCGTCACCGACCAACTCGTCGGCCTGCTCGATGATGATCGCGAATTCGACGCGGTCGTCGCTCACGAGATCGGCCATCAGCAACATCGTCATGCGCTGCGGCAAACGCTGCGCAGTTCATTCGTACTTGTCATCGCAGCGCTGTTCACTGGCGATGTCAGTTCGGCGAGCACGATCGTCATCGGCGTACCGACCTTCCTTTTGCAAAATCACTACTCGCGTGGATTCGAGGAAGAAGCCGACGCCTTTGCCTTCGATACGTTGACTGCACACAACACCTCACCTGCGTGGTTCGCGCAAGCGATGCGCAAGCTCGACGATCATTACGACGCACGCAAAGATCAGCAAGGCGGCAATGCCTATTTGTCCAGTCACCCGAGCAGCGCTGCGCGCATCGCCGCTGCCGAAGCGTCTGGCGTCCAATTCATCACGGCCCATCCCGAACTCGTCCGCGAGTCCCCCGGTTATGACCCCTGCGAAGAAGAAGGCATCTGTGCGGACGACGAAGACGAAGCATGCGCCGACGATGCCTGTATCGATCCCGATGAGGCCGAAGAAAATGAAGAGGACGAGACACCGAGCGACTGAGGTTTCAGCAGCAGCGGCGAGCGCGGACGCAGGTAAATGGGGTGGTCGTTTCGCTGCGCCTCATAGCGCTCGCACGTCATTATCAGACCGCGCCGGGCCTGCGACCTTCGAGGAAGGATCGCGCCAAATGGTGCCGGCACCCGGATTCGAACTGGGGACCTACCGCTTACAAGGCGGTTGCTCTACCAACTGAGCTATGCCGGCGTTGGGGCGCGCATTCTAGTGGAGTGACCGGAAAATACCAATCCGCCTGAAAAATCGCCATTGACCGGCAATTCTTCGGACGTTTGAGCGGAGGCTCAGAAACAATCAATCGTGCGCTCTTCGATGCCGTTGGCATTGGCCACGTGCGATCGCCAGTTGAAATCATTGGCCGACGCTCTGGCGTAGTCGATCCAGTAGACCGGGAGCTCCTCGGTGCGCTGGATCAGCTGGGGGTTGAAGCCCATGGCGGCGATGTCGGCCTTGCGTCGTTCGGCATTGGCCTGCTCGCGGAACAGGCCGAGCGAAATCGTGTTGAGCTGTTCGCCGGCGGTGACAACGTAGTAGTCGCGTATGCCTTTTTCCGACAGCTTGCGGGCGACGCCGAGCGCGTCTTCACGGGATTTCTCCGCTGCAAGAAAGACCCAGAAGCCACGCGACTGCGTGGCACTTTCGTCGCGATACTGGATGCGCTTGACCAGCGGCGTCAGCGAGTTGAGCGTTGCGCGCATGTCGGATTGGGTCTGGAACGGGCCGATCGAGCGGCAGATATCGGTGCCGCTCGCTTGCACCCCGCCTTCAGCCGATGGGGCCGACGCGTGTGCGGCTACGCTCGAGCCATCGCGCTCGGACAACAGCACGAGCTTGGGCACGCCAGGATCAGTGGCCGGACGCACGGCCACGACCCGGTGCGGCGCGAATGCAATCCAGCACGCGCCTCCGATATTCAGCGCCAACAGCAGCAGGAACAGGACTCTCGAGAACATCCGGACTCGGTGGAATTGCGAAAGGGATTGTCGCCAGCCGACGATTCTAGCCCGAACGCGCATCCTCAACGTTGATTGCGTCGATCTACTGTCCGGCGCGTTCCGACCAAAGGGCCAATCCGTGTAAAACCAGATCGCGACCGCGCTCGATATCGGGAATCAGGCGCAGGCATTCATCGAGGCCACCGCCATCACCGACGATCGCGACCGGCCCTCCGATGCGTGCGGCGACAGTCGCTCGAAAGCGCTCGATCAAGGCGACGCTCGAGAGCAGGCAGCCAGACCAGGCGGCATCTGCGGTATTCGCCGCGATTTCGATCAGCGCGCCTTCCTGTTCACCAACCCGAGCCGTACCTTTTCCGAGCGCGCTGCGCATCAGCGCGGGTGATGGTGCGATCAAGCCGCCGAGATGCTCGCCCTCGGCGGTCAGCGCGTCAAGGGTCAAAGCAGTGCCGCAGCTGAGCAAAATCTGCGCCCGTGGTTTCGCTGCGTGGATCGCGGCCATGGCAAGAAATCGATCGACCCCGAGCCGCGCGGGCTTGGCGTACGCATTGCGAATACCGATCGCCTCGGCTGGACTTCGCACAAACTCGATGGGGCAATTGAAATGCGCGCTAGCCAGTTTCCCAAGCTCGTCTTCGCGTTCTGCACTGACAACACTGGAAACGAGGATGGCCCGAGGCTCACCGAGTGCGGTCCAGTTGTTGCTGAGCGCGGCGGCAAGCGATGTATCCGCATGGGCAAAAACGCCGCCGAATGAACGCCGAGCGTTTTCCCAGACGGCCCATTTCAATCGCGTATTGCCGAAATCGATAAGCAGCTTCATGGCGACGCTCCGTTGATCGTGCGCACACTCACCTCGCCACTATCCACAAGTATTTCTCCGTCCGCTGTGCGCACTCGCAGTCGACCTGATTGATCGACTCCTGCGGCCGTGCCCTCGCGTTGATCGCGACCATGCAGTATGCGAACTTGCCGCCCCATCAAAGCATCGAACAGCGCAAACTCATCGACAAGTGGCGCGAAACCCGATGCCGCGAACTGGTCGAGAACGTCAAGCACACTTCCAAGCACACGGCCCGCCAACTGGTTGCGATCGAGCGACTGGGTGGATATCGATGCCAAGTCGATCCACGGCTGGTCGATGCATTCGCTCGCCTGCGCATCGAGATGGACATTGATGCCGATCCCGATCACCGCATGGCAGGGACCGAGCGAATCGCCACCAAGCTCGATGAGGATGCCGGCGAGTTTCCTGTCTTGCGCCTGGATATCGTTCGGCCACTTGATGCGCGACCCGGCAATGCCGAGATCGGCAAGTCCACGCACCACACCGATACCGACCGCCAAGCTGAGCCCGGCCAGCGCCGCCATGCTTGATTCAAATCGGCGCAATATGGAAAAAGCAAGTCCACCGCCCAAAGGCATGTGCCAGGAACGCCCGCGTCGGCCACGACCTGCGCTCTGCAGTTCGGAAAAACAGGCCGCGAGATTTCCATTGTGCGATGGCGCAAGACGCAGCATCTCGCTGTTGGTCGAATCAATCTGCCAGCGCACGTCGATTGGACAACTTTGATCGGGATATCGCGCACGCATGGCGGCACTGATGCATTCCGCGTCAAGTAGATCGATCGAGCGGCCCAGGCGATACCCTTCCCGCGCCTGAGCCGTGATCGGCACGCCCAACGAACGTAGCTGCTCAATCTGTTTCCAGATCGCCGCGCGGGTCACGCCGAATCGTTGCGCCAGCGCGTTGCCCGAACTCGCGGGCTCATCAGCCAGCGCCGTCAGCAGCGCGCGTGAATCAAACCTCACGATTTTCCGCCGACACTGATGCGCGGCTCCTCGTTTCGCCAGAGACGCATGAGGTTGCCGCGATGGGTGAAGACAATCAGCGCAGCAATCGCCACCGAGAAAGCCAGCAAGGCGGCCGCGTAGGGATGTCCAAACCAGGCTGCGGCCATGACGAACAGTGGAAACGACAGTCCTGCCAGGATCGTCGCAAGACCGACGTATCGCGTCAGCGCGACCACCCCGATCCAGACCAGGAACATTGCTGCGGCCAATATCGGTGCCATGACCAGAACGGCACCGACCGTCGTACCCGCACCCTTGCCGCCGCGGAATCCGAAAAACACCGGCCAGCAATGACCGATCACGGCAACAAGCGAGCACGCGGCAGCCTGACTCATCGGATCAAAAGAGGCTGTTGTGATGCCGAATGGAGACCAAAGACCGAGCATGGCGGCCAGTGCGCCCTTGCCGACATCGATCAACACAACCAGCAAGGCGAATCGCCAACCGGCGACGCGCAGCGCGTTGGTTCCACCCGCGTTGCCGCTGCCGGATTTACGAATGTCGATCCCGCGCAGGTGGCCAAGCAAGAGGCTTCCTGACAGCGAACCCAGCAAAAACGCAACGACCAGCTTGGCGAAAAGGATCGCCATGATTTCCCCCATTTCATTCGCGCCCCCGCGATCAATCCATCATGACATCCCGTCGACCCATCGGCAGCAACGAGACGACAATGGCTCCCGGCCCCGCATGCGCACCGATGGCGCTTCCCGCCTCCAGAAGTTCAGCACATTCGATGCCCGGCATTTGACTGATCAATGCTTCGCGCACGAGGGCACCCTCGCGGGCGCTGTCGCAATGCATGACTTGAGCGCGCCAGCTCCCTTTTCGATCGATCGAACGCAGGATTTTTGCGACGAAACGCTTTGTCAGGTCGCGATGATTGCGCATGACGCCAAAGATGTGGATGCGCCCATCACCACCGCCCATGCGAATTATCGGCACCAGTCCGAGCCAGCGTGTGAGCGGCAATGCCCAGGCTGGAATCCGTCCGCCGCGAATGGCTGAGGTCAGATCGCGGACATAGGCGAAGGTGCGGGTTTGCTCGCGCAAGTCGAGCAATTCCTGCGCGATCGTTGTGGCGTCCACGCCCGCTGAGGCGCGCTCGGCGGCGTATACCGCGAGCAGGCCCTGGCCACCGGAAACATTTGCGCTATCGATGACTTTGACGCGTCCACCCAGCGCCGTGCTGGCCGCTTCGCCTGTTTGCAGCGTTCCCGAAATCGCGCGCGATACGCCAACGTAGAGGACTTCCTCATGATGGCTGAGAAGGAATTCGAACAGACGACGAAAATCACCGGCGGGAGGCTGCGAGGTGCGCACCGTATGCTCACTTTCACGCAACAACGTATAGAACGCATCCGATGACAGGGAAACCTTGTCGAGGAAATCCTGGGCACCGACACTGATGCGCACCGGTACCACGTGCAAGGGCAATGTTTCGAGTGCCGTGGCGGGAATGTCGGCGGCCGAATCGACGACAACCACCACCTTGCCGACGCGATGCGTGGCGCGTTGTTGCGCCTGCATGTCGTCGGCCTTGCGTGCACGCACCTCGCCAAAATGCGACAACGCATCGAACAACAGGCCTGGCTCATCGACATGCATGTGAACGCGCAATTTTTCGCGGGTTCCGGCGACGACAAGACTGGAACCATCGAGCCGATCGAGCGCCTTGCGCACTTCGGCGCGATCAATCGCAGCGGCCGAAAGCACGCATTCGGTACACCATCGATGCCCAGATTCCGATTCGATGGCACTGCCGATCATGACCCCGTCGTCAGCGGCCACGGCATCGGGGATACTTCGCATCGCCGCCCGACCGCGCTTGATGTAATCATCAATGCCTTCGAGCAGATGCAAAAAGCCTTGCGCGCCGGCGTCGACGACACCTGCTTTGCGCAATACGGCAAGTTGATTCGGCGTGTTTGCCAAGGCCACACGACTCGCTGCGAGCGCGCGCGCGAAGGCAATCCGAAGATCCTCGGCGCCTTGGTCGCAAGCTTGTCGCAACGCTGCTGCAAACGCGCTGATCACCGAAAGCATGGTGCCTTCTCGCGGATCGGCGATCGCCATTCGCGCCTGGCTTGCACCGAGATCCGCCGCACTGGCCAGCGTGCACACGGCCAAGCGCGATTGCCCGGCCAACTGCTCGCCAAAACCTTGCAGGAACTGCGCAAGAATTGCGCCGGAGTTGCCCCTTGCGCCATCGATTGCCTCGCTCGCCATGCACTCGAACAGCACGCCAACGTGACGGCCGCGCACGCGGTTCAACGCCTCGCGAACGCTGGCCAGAGTGAAACCAAGATTACTGCCCGTATCACCATCGGGAACCGGGAACACATTGATCCGGTTGAGCAAGTCACGCTCCGAAAGCACTCGGCCGATACCAGCGATCAGGGCCTGCTTGAGCACGCGAGCGTCGGTATCCGTATGGGGTTTTTGTGCCATCAGATGTCGGGGCGTTGGCGACGGTCATTGGAGTCTAACCCGAACATTTCCGCAGATGGCAGACACCTTCGCGCGTCAGAGCGAATGCAATCCCAAGGTATCCGGCACGCAAAGGCTGCGCCCTGGAAACGCCGATCCATATTGGTGAAAAAGCGTGTCCGAACGCTCGACGATCCTGGACACTTGACTGTCCGCGAGTGTCCGTACGCGTCCAGCGGACAGATGCACACCCCCGACAATCAAAGCCAATCGATTGATAACCATCGCTATTCCTTGATTGGCATGATACCTGCTATGACTTTCGGGCTAGTAACAGGTTCGATCGTCCGGCTTATCCCCGGATCACTCATGGCTGGCCTCGGGTTTGGGAAAGTGGGACTATCCCTCTTTGCTGCAGGCCCGGTTCAGCGCAGCAATCCGGAGACGACGCATGACCCCGCGATCCATCAGTCTTGTTTTGACCAGTCTTTCGACCTTGATGTTTGCCACGTCAGTTTTCGCTGGCGAAGTTTCGATGGACGTTCGTGGTCTCTCGGCTGACAGCGAGCAACCGCAGAGTCTGAGCCGCACGTCGCCAGCCGAAGCCAGCGCCGAGGCCACCGAAAGTGGCACGACGGTGTCGGAATCAAGCAGTCGGAACAAGTGGAACCTGGCGACACCAGGGCATCAGGTACTGATCACCGACGGCGCCGAAGCAGGGGCTGTTACATCATCGTCCGCTGGCAGCGCATCGAGCAATGCCATCGCGGCTCCGGTCAAATCTCGAAATCGCTGGCAGTTTCTGGTTCCTGGCGCAATCAAATAGCCCTCGACTCTTTCTTGTATTTTCTTTGCGACCGATCCGGCGGGCGGTAGCCGCCGTACCATGCACCGTGCTTCAAGCCGCGCTGCGTGCTTTGCTCAAATCTTTTCGCAAGTTCCAGTGCACATCGCCAAGCTTGCTGGGTCCTTGCAACCATGCGTCCTCGCTGCGCATGCCTGAGGCGCCAAACTGCGCCTGGATCGCCTAGCCGGTACACTAGCTGATTGCCTTCCATCAAGCCTTTGACAATGCTTTCAGTGAGACGCTGCTACCGCGCTGCAACCGCCGCCCTATTCGCGACAATGCTCGCCCCAAGCCTCGCAATGGCGTGTCAGGGCCAGCTCGACATTCAAATCGAACACTCCGGTATCTACACGCTCAGCCAGGCGGAGATCATCGCAAAACAACCCGGCCTTGCCGATTGCGCCAGCGCGGATCTCATGCTGACCAACCGCGGTGTTGAGCTGCCGATCCGCGTGATTGATGGTGGCGATGAAACATTCGATGCGGGCGATCGCATTGAATGGCTCGGCCAGCAATTGCACGGCTCGATGAGTTGGTTCAACAACTACAGCATCACCAACGCCTATCTACTTTCCGCCTCAGCCGGGCCGCATGCGCGCATGCGCGAGGAATCGGCCGCAGCGGAGCGTGGCCGGGCGAAGCTGGTTCGCAAGCTGCACCTTGAGCAGGAAAACATGATGATCCGGCTCGATCAACAACAGCAGAAGCCGGGCGAAGAGCCCGATGTTTGGCAATGGATCAAGCTGACCCAGGCGGATCCTGCGCCCTTCTCGACCGATTTTGATTTACCGGATCTTGCTGACAGCGGCAATGATGTCGCGGTGGCTATCAATTTTCGCGGCATCTCCACCGTTATCGTGCCGTATAACGAGCGCGATCATCGACCCGATGATCATCTGGTCGAAATTCGCATCAATGGGCACTTGATCAAGAGCCTGTCATGGAATGGACGCGACGAATTCGAGCAGAAGCTTTCTATTCCACTCAAGGATTTGAAGGAGCACTCCAATCAGCTCGTACTTTCGATTCCCCAACGTACCTTGCCGTGGAATGAAAAACAGATCGCCGTCGATGTGGTCATGTTCAACTGGATCGAACTCGGCTATCCGATGCAATCCCGACTTGGTCCGGATGCGTTGCCGCTGCAGACCGCAGACCACTTGCCGATTGAGCTTGAGTGGCGCGGCAGCGGCGACGCACCCGTCATGGTCGGCGACGATGGCATGCGTCGACCCGCAATCGCTTCGGGTGACCGTCGCTTTCGCTACGCGGCGGCACAACCTGGTGTCACCCTCTATCCGGTCGCGCGCCTGCTGGCGCCTCTATCGACACGCGCAGTAAGCGCCACCGATTGGCGCGCGCCAAGCCAAGGCTTTGACTACTTGATCGTCAGCCACGCGAGCCTGATCGATGCGGTGCGGCCGCTCGCCGAATTCCACGAAAAACGCGGCATGAAAGTGGCGGTCATCGACATTGCTGATGTGTACGATGAATTCAATCACGGCATCACCCATCCGCAGGCGGTGCGCAACCTGGTCGCCTACGCAAAAAAGAACTGGCCGCAACCGCAGCCGCGCTTTCTGCTGCTTGTCGGTGATGCGAGTTTCGATATCCGCCACGACACCTACAACGATCTTGCCTATGCGAAGTTTGCGAACAGTCCGCAGGAACTCGTACCGGGTCATTTCTCGGGAATTCCGGCGACCTCCTATGACAGCGGCGCGAAGCGCATGGGCAGTCGCAACCTGATTCCAACCTGGCAGTACCCTTCCGCCGAAGGACAATCGGCGAGCGACAACTGGTTTGGCGCGATTGATGAAGGCGACTACCACCCGGTTGTCGCGGTCGGACGTTTTCCTGTGGTCGAGCCGGCCGAAGTCACTGCCATCGTCAACAAGACGATCGACTATCTGAGCAAACCGCGCGCAGGTGCCTGGCGCCGTGATGTGATGTTCATCACCGATGAATCCTCGTATTTCAAAAAGGCGTCCGACCAGATTGCTGGCTCAATCAGCAAGCAAGGTTTCCTCGCGGACAAGATCTATGCCAGTCCGGACGAGGCCGACAATCTGGCTCACCAAAGCGCGATCAAGGACGGTCTGAACGAGGGGCAGCTGCTGGTTCATTTCATCGGCCACGGCGGGCGCTACATCTGGCGCACCGGACCACCCGACCTGCGCAAGAATCATGATCTTTTCACCCTCGACGATGTCAGTGAACTCAGCAACAGCGGCCGATTGCCTATGGTGCTGTCGATGACCTGCTACTCCGCGCCGTTCGACAATCCGACCGAAGATTCGATCGGCGAACGCTTCCTGCGCGAAGCGGACAAAGGCGCAATCGCGGTTTTCGCCGCGTCATGGCGCAATGCGCCATCGACCAAATTCAGCGAAAGCCTGGTCAACGAGCTGCTCGTGCCAGGCGCGACGATCGGCGAAGGCATCGTGCGTGCAAAAAAGAGCATCAATGATAGAACGTTGGTGGAGATGTATAACTTGCTCGGAGATCCAGCGGTTGTGCTGGAGCGTCCACGCGGGGTTGCGAAAGTCCAGCTCAGTTCGGATCGCTGGAATCCGGAATTGCTCATCGCACTGCCGGACGCGAATTTTTCGGGCGCGGTTACGGTGAACTGGCTTGATGAAAACGGAGCCTCACTCGGCGTATCCAATTTTCAGACCAATGCGCCGGTGCTGCGTGTGCCGATCGCCCGCTTTGGCGCTGGCGTGATCACAAGATTCGCCAGCGTCTACGCGAACGACCCGACCACCGGTCACGATGCGGTTGGCAATCTGAAAATCGATATCGCGACGGGAATCAGCGACTCCGCCTTTGCTTGGTCCAACTGGTTCCGCGCCAAAAGTAAACCCGTAGCGGAAGATACCTTGTGGCGACATGGCTTTGAAACCACGACGCAAGGTGAATCCGCCGCCAGCAGCAGCCCCTGAACATGGTGCCCCTTGGCTCGTATATCGAGCTGGCCCGACCCGGCCAGTGGATCAAGAACGGCTTCGTCCTGCTGCCATTGTTCTTCGCCCATGCGTTGCTCGATCCGGTGGCTCTGCGTGGTGCCTTGATCGCGACGGCTTCGTTTTGCCTGGCTGCCTCGGCGGTTTACGCGTTCAACGACACGCGGGATGCCGTGCGCGATCGCGCGCATCCGGACAAGCGCTTGCGGCCGGTCGCGCGCGGGACGATTGCGCCTGAGTCGGCACGCATTTTTTCGCTCCTGCTTTGCCTGCTGGGATTGATCCTGGCGGTCACTGTCAGCGCTGACGTCGCATTCGTGATTGCCATCTACCTGGCCATGCAACTGGCCTACTCCCTCGGGCTCAAACGCATCGCCTATCTTGATGTGCTCATTGTCGCGAGCGGATTTGCCCTGCGCATTATCGCCGGGGGCCTGGCTGCTGCCGTTCCACTGACGCCGTGGATCCTGGTCATGGGCTTTCTGCTCGCCTTGATGCTCGCACTCGGCAAGCGTCACGGCGATCTGGTCCACGTCAAGGATCCTGCTGCTCGCGCCGCGACAGCTTATGACCCGCTGACGATCGAATGGATCCTCGCAGGACTGGCCGGGGCCGTGCTGGTCGCCTATGTGTTCTATACGATTTCACCCGATGTCGTTGGCCGCCACGGTCATCGCGCGCTCGCCATGTCGACGCCGTGGGTTGCGATGGGTGTTCTGCGCTATATCTTTCTGGTCTTCCGCCGCGGTGCGGGCGGCGATCCGAGCCGATTGGCCGTGCGCGATCCGGTACTCGCGAGCGCGACGCTCGGTTGGCTGGCGACATTGAGCTTTATCCTCTACCTCTGATTGCCCATCCCGCCGCCAATGCGGCGACAATGGGGGATCCCTGACACCACGGAAGCAGTGTGCCGGCATTCGCCTACCAGGCCCTCGACAACAGCGGAAAGACCCAGCGCGGCGTGCTCCAGGGCGATACGGCGCGTGCCGTTCGCGGCATGTTGCGCGACCGCGGCCTGAATCCACTCGCCGTCGATCAAGTGGCCGAAGACCGCAAAGGCGCATCGCCT
The DNA here is from genome assembly GCA_039930065.1 of Dokdonella sp. Classification (GTDB taxonomy): domain Bacteria; phylum Pseudomonadota; class Gammaproteobacteria; order Xanthomonadales; family Rhodanobacteraceae; genus Dokdonella. The sequence continues at coordinate 22,786 of JBDSPX010000084.1, read as the reverse complement.
TTTTCTCGCCGTGGACTTTCGGCAACCCAGCTCGCTATGTTGACGCGCCAGCTGTCGACCCTGGTTGGCGCTGACTTGCCGATTGATGAAGCCCTGGCAGCCCTGTCGGAGCAAGACGACAACGAACGCCAGCGAGCGCTGACCGTCGCTCTGCGCTCGCGCGTCATGGAAGGCGCCAGCCTGGCTCAGGCGATGGCTGATTTTCCTGACAGTTTCCCCGAGATCTTTCGCGCCACCGTCGCGGCGGGCGAGCAATCCGGCCATCTTGCACGCGTGCTCGACAAGCTCGCCGATTACGCCGAAGCGAGAGATGCCTTACGCCAAACCTTGCTGGCCGCGCTGACCTATCCATTGCTGCTGACCATTGTCGCGATTGCAGTGGTTGCCGGTTTGCTCGCCTGGGTCGTGCCGCAGATCATCGGCGTGTTCGAAAACATGCATCAGACCCTGCCATTGGCCACACGGGTGCTGATGTGGCTTTCGGATTTTCTGCGTCACTGGGCCTGGTTGTTGATCAGCCTGATCGTCTTCGCCGTGATTGGCGTGCGTCTGGCATTGCGCCGTGAACCGGTTCGCTACCGCTGGCATCGCTTGCTGCTTCGCCTGCCGCTGATCGGTCGATTGACGCGCGCAGCCAACACCGCGCGAGCGGCACGTACACTGGCCTTGCTTGCTGGTGCTGCGGTACCTCTGCTTGATGCGTTGGCCATCGCCGCACAGGTCGTGCCAAATCTGCCCATGCGTGAATCGCTGCGCCAAGCCGCGTTCAAGGTCCGCGAAGGCAGCGGTTTTGCGCGCGCGCTCTCGGAGAGCAAGCAATTTCCACCCGTCGCGCTGCGCCTTATCGCCAGCGGTGAACGCTCCGGCGAACTGCCGCGCATGCTGGAAGAAGCCGCAGCCCAGCAACAACGCGATCTCGATCGCTGGCTTGGCGTACTCTCGGCAACCCTCGGCCCTGCGGTTATCCTGCTGGTCGGCGCGATGGTCCTGTTTATCGTTCTCGCAATCCTGCTGCCGATTTTCGATTTGAATCAGATGGTCAAGTAGCGGGGAATTGGGAATGGGGAATCGGGAATTGATCAAGCAAGGCAATAGCCGAGTGCCAAAACACCTTCAATCCGCGCTGTTTGCGCGCCGCTTCTGGTTTTCGCTTTTACGATTCCCGATTCTCCATTCCCGATTCCCTGCACTCCGATGATCCACTTCGACAACGTCAGCAAACGCTATGCCGGAGGACATGAGGCGCTCAACGGCCTCAGCTTCGAAGTGGCTGCGGGGGAAATGGTTTTCGTTACCGGGCATTCTGGTGCGGGCAAGACGACCCTGCTCAAGTTGCTCGGTTTGATCGAGCGCCCGACGCGCGGCGAGATCGTGGTCAACGGCGTGCCGTTGGCACGCGTTCGCCAGCGCGCGATCCCCCAGGTCCGACGCGGAATCGGCATGGTCTTCCAGAATCACCGACTGCTGATGGATCGCAATGTCTTCGACAATGTCGCGCTACCTTTGACGATATCGGGCGCAGGAACCGAGGAAACCGCGAAGCGCGTGCGCGCATCCCTCGACAAGGTTGGACTGCTCGACAAGGAACGCGCAGCACCTGCCACGCTCTCGACCGGTGAACAGCAACGGGTCGGGATTGCCCGCGCACTGGTTGGCAAGCCGCCGTTGATCATCGCCGATGAGCCAACCGGTAATCTCGATCCGCAGCTTTCAGTGGAAATCATGAACCTGCTTGCCGAATTTCAGCGGGTCGGCACCACCGTGCTGATCGCCAGCCACGATCTGCATCTGATCCGCCATCTGAGCAAGCGTGTTCTGGTGCTCGACCACGGTCGATTGATCGACGATTTCCGGCCCCAGGCAAGCTGATGGCAAAACCCGCCAAGCCACCGAATCGTTTGCGCGAAGCCCCGGCGGCAAACCAGAACGTGCCGCGTGACCGCCGCTCGCTGCGGACACGCTGGAATGCGTGGACGCGCCAGCATCGGCAGAGCTTTCGCGCAAGCCTTGGCCGTTTGATGGCACGTCCTTGGTCGACCGCCCTGACCATCTTGGTCATGGGCATTGCCTTGGCTTTGCCATTGCTGCTGTTTGTCCTGCTCGACAATGCGCGCGCGCTTTCCGGGGGCTTGCGCGAGGCACGGGAATTCACCGTGTTTCTCGATAACAAACAAGATGCAGCCGGCGCTCAGCGGTTTGCCAATGAGCTGGGCAAGCGTGCCGACGTGCTCGATGTGACCTTGCGTACCCCCGAACAGGGACTCGCTGAATTTCGCCAACTCTCAGGATTCTCCGAAGCGCTCGACGTGCTCGATGACAATCCGCTGCCCAGCGTGATCGTGATCACCCCGCGGCTTGATACAAGCGTCGTCGAGCCGCCCTTGCTGGCCGAGCTCAAGGCTGACGCCCGCGTGGACATGGTCCAGTATGACGCCGAATGGCGAAAGCGCCTGTCGGCCATACTGGGTTTTGGAGAGCGCGCGATGCTTGCGTTGATGATCTTGCTCGGACTGGCTACCTTGCTCGTCGTTGGCAATACCGTACGCATGGATATCCAGGCTCGCGCAGAGGAGATCGCGGTCGTCCAGTTGATGGGTGCCAGTGATGGATTCGTGCGCCGCCCGTTCCTCTATGCTGGATTCTGGTACGGAGTGCTCGGTGGCGTCCTCGCCGTGCTCGCTGTTGCCATGGTTGAACTTTCGGTCCGCGAACCGCTGCTTGAGCTGCTGGCCAGTTACCAGAATCGATTCAGCTTGCATGGTTTCGGCTGGCGCGATGCAATGATGGTAATTTCAGCCAGCGCGCTGCTCGGTTGGCTTGGCGCATGGATCGTCAGCACGCGTCACCTGTTCGCCGGGCGACCCAAACACTAGTCACGAAACCCGCACCCGTTTTCTATTCGTCGGACAATCGCAACGTTGAGCACGAAACCTGCACTTACCCGCCACATTTCCTCCGACGAACCGCGCGTTCTGGTCGTTGATGGATCGCGCGTCGTGCGCCGATTGATCGAGCAGATGTTGAAGGCCCATCTTCCGGGCGTCATCGTGCTCGCCTGCGAATCGGGCGCCGAAGCCCTGGCCCAGCTTGGCGAAGGCGTGGTCGATCTGGTGACCATGGCGCTGCGGCTGCCGGATATGGATGGCCTCGAATTGGCGCGGCAAATCCGTGAAAGCTCGCCGCAGGCGTACATGCCGATCGTCGTGGTTTCTGGCGATGTCCAGGAACGCCTGGTCACACGCTCGCTGAGCGAGGATGTGACCGACTATTTCGACAAATCGCTGGGCTTTCAGGCCCTCGCCGAATTCATTCGCGGCTATGTGCAGCCGACCGAATCGACGCCGGGCGAGGTTCTGTATGTCGAGGACAGTCGCGTGGTCGCTCTGGCCACCCGTCGCATGCTCGAAAAGCATGGCCTGACCGTGCTGCATGTGATCAGTGTCGAGGATGCACTGGCCATGCTCGAAACCGCGCAATCGATGGATCGCATCGGTGCCGACATCGTCCTCACCGACGTCAATCTCAAAGGCGAACTGACCGGCGGCGATTTGCTAGAACGCATCCGTCACCAGCTCGGGTACGGCAAGGGCCATCTGCCCGTGATCGTGATGACTGGCGATGACAATCCCGATAATCAGGCGGCCCTGTTGCGTGCGGGTGCCAATGATCTGGTTGAAAAGCCCATCGAGGAACGTCTGCTCGTGACCAAGCTGCTTTTCCAGCTTCGCGTCGGACGTCATCTGCGTAGTCGGGTCGGCCAATCCGCGGAATGAGCGAGGATCGGCTGAAACTCGAAGCGTCCTGGAAACAGCGCGTTGGCGCCGTTTTTGAGACGCCGCAAATGCAGGAACTCTCGACCTTCCTGCGCGCCGAGAAAGCGGCTGGCAAAGTGATCTATCCGCCGGGATCGCAGATATTCGCCGCCTTTGACTCGACCCCGTTTGATCGGGTCAAGGTGGTCATCCTCGGGCAGGATCCGTATCACGGCCCGGGACAGGCACATGGCCTGTGCTTCTCGGTCGCACCGGGCGTCGCCATTCCACCGTCCCTACTCAACGTCTTCAAGGAAATTTCGCGCGATCTGAATTTGCCACGGGCAACCCATGGCTGCCTGACGGCGTGGGCCGAGCAAGGCGTGCTCCTGCTAAACAACGCACTGACCGTCGAACATGCGATCGCCGCTTCGCACAAGGACAAAGGTTGGGAAATGCTGACCGATGCCTGTATCAGCGCGCTCAGCGAGGAGCGTGAAGGCCTGGTTTTCCTGCTCTGGGGCAGTCACGCCCAAGCCAAGGGACGACTCATCGACAGCCGTCGCCACCTGATCCTGAAGGCGCCGCATCCCTCGCCATTGTCGGCCCATCGGGGCTTTCTCGGCTGCGGGCATTTCTCGAAAGCCAATCGTTATCTTGAGGAAAACGGCCGTAGTCCCATCGATTGGAGCCTGGCCGAAGCGTCGGATCCGAACCATCGCTGAGCGGCCAGCCAGCGCGCATTGTTCACGCCTGCTTGGCGGTTTGCTTACGCCGCGTTAATGGATTCCACGCTACTATACCGCTCAGTTCAGTTATCGCCGGGCCGGCTTGAAGACCGGGAACTCCGCGGTCATTTAGCACTCTGATTAGGCGAGTGCTAAAATCGCATGATGAAAGAGGACACAAGCATGACCAACGCCGTTATTGCTGCCAACTTCCCGGTTCCGAGCCCGCTCGGGAGCCTGGATGCCTATATCTCCGCCGTCCACCGTGTGCCGATGCTGAGCCCGGAAGACGAGCAGGCGCTGGCCCACGATTATCTCGACAATGAGAACGTTGAATCGGCGCGCAAGATGGTCATGTCCCATCTGCGCTTCGTTGTTCACGTTGCGCGCGGCTATTCGGGTTATGGCCTGCAAATCGCCGACTTGATTCAGGAAGGCAATATCGGCCTGATGAAGGCGGTCAAGCGCTTTGACCCGGAACACGGCGTACGCCTGGTATCGTTTGCGGTGCATTGGATCCGTGCCGAGATGCACGAGTTCATTCTGCGCAACTGGCGCATCGTCAAGGTCGCCACGACCAAGGCCCAACGCAAGCTGTTCTTCAATCTGCGCAAGTCAAAAAAGCGCCTCGGTTGGATGAACCACGAAGAGGTCAAGACCGTGGCTCGCGAGCTCGGAGTTCCGGCCGCGACGGTGCTTGAGATGGAGTCGCGTTTGAGCGGTCGCGACGTCGCCTTTGATGCGCCGACTGATGACGACGAAGATGCTCGGCCGTCGCCGGTGATGTTTCTTGAGGATCACCAGAACGCCGATCCCTACATGGCGGTCGAGAGCGAGTCGGAGGAAGAGTCTTCACTGGACACCTTGCACAGTGGTCTGGCCAAGCTGGATGAGCGCTCACGCGACATCATCCAACGTCGCTGGCTCATCGATGGCGAGAAGGCGACGTTGCAGGAACTTGCTGATGAGTACGGCGTTTCGGCCGAGCGTATCCGTCAGGTTGAAGCCAATGCGATGAAGAAGATGCGCGCTTTGTTTGTGGCTTGAGAGCTGGGAATCGAGAATCGGGAGTCGGGAATCGCAACAGCAGATCCCGACTCCCCTTACATTGGTTTTTCCCATGAGCTAGCCCGCTGTGAACGCCAAAGTCCAAATCGCGGGCAACTCCGATTCCCGATTCCCGCCCGGTCATCCCATCTCGACTGGATCGACATCGATCGACCAACGCACGCGTCGGGCTGATCTCAACGCGCGCAATGCGCTCAGCCACTCGGGCAAAAAGGCCTGCATGGTGCTGCGATCTGCGGATTCGATGAGGACTTGCGCACGCTGATAGCCGGCTCGACGCGGCATCGGTGCTGGCAACGGCCCATGCAAGGTGATGCCTTGCGTTGTTGTGTTGCGGGCAAGCTCGATGGCCGCCTGCAGGAATGCGGCGACCTCGACCGATTCTTTTGCTTCGGCGCGCAGCAACGAGAAACTTGCAAAGGGCGGTAGCTGCGCCGAACGGCGCTCACTGAGCAATCCATCGGCAAGCCTCGGATAGCCCCCTTCGATCAATGCGCGCAACAGCGGATGATCCGGGTGATGGGTCTGCAGGATCACCGAACCCGGTCGATCCGCTCTGCCCGCTCGACCGGCAACCTGCACGATCAACTGACCGAGTCGCTCGGCGGCGCGGAAATCGACGCTGTACAAACCCTGATCAACGCCGGTGACAACCACCAGGGTCAGGTTGGCCAGGTCATGTCCCTTGGCCAGCATCTGTGTGCCGACGAGGATCCTCGGGCCGGCAACATCGAGCTGATCGAAAATTGCATCGCGCCCGGATCGACTGCGCGTCGTGTCGCGGTCCACTCGCACCACCGGAATACCAGGAAACCGTTCCTGCAGGATCTCCTCGATACGCTCGGTGCCCTGCCCTTGCGGTGCCAGCGCCGTGCTCGCGCATTCCGGACATGCCGAGGGGATACGCTCCTCGGCGGCGCAATGATGGCAGCGCAGCCGCGCCGCGCCGCGATGCACGGTCAGGGGCCGGTCGCAGCGCAGACACTGGGCGCTCCAGCCGCAGGCATGACAGAACAGCACCGGTGCATAGCCCCGGCGATTGCGAAAAACCAGCGCTTGCTCGCCGCGCGCCACACACTCGCCTATGGCAGTCAACGTCGAAATCGCGAGCCCTTGATCGAGACGTTTGCGACGCAGATCCATGACGTGCAATGAGGGAGGTCGGGCCACGCCGGCGCGCTGCGTCAGGCGCAACAACTGATAGCGATTCGACGCTGAGTTGGCCAGGCTTTCAAGCGAAGGCGTCGCCGAACCCAGCAACAGCGGCACACCGAGCGATCGCGCGCGAACTACCGCGAGATCGCGTGCATGGTAGCGAAATCCATCTTGTTGCTTGTAGGAGAGGTCGTGCTCTTCGTCAACAATGATCAAACCCGGCTTTGGCAGCGGCACGAAGATCGCCGAACGCGTACCAAGGATTACCCGCGCCTCGCCGCGCGCCGCCGACAGCCAGGCTATCGCCCGCTCACGTTCGGATAGACCCGAGTGAAGGATCGCGATATCGAAACCGAGCCGCTCGCGAAAGCGCCGCGTGGTTTGCGGCGTCAAGGCGATCTCGGGAACCAGCACCAGCGCTTGGCGACCGCTGCGGATCACTTCGGCAATCGCCGCAAGATAGACCTCGGTCTTGCCGCTTCCGGTTACCCCATCGAGCAGAAACGGAGCGAACGCGTCCTTGCGCGCGATGATGGCGCCGACCGCAGCCTGCTGCTCCACGTTCAATGCCGGCGCCAAGGTTACGCGCGTGCTTTCGGGCATATGCGGCAGCCGAACATCCTCGATCCATCCACGCGTGCGCAGAGCGCGTGCGCTACTTCGCCAGCCGGGCAGTTGTTGATCGAGACTTGCAGTCGGCAATGGCCCGTTTTCAAGCAATTGGATCAGGTCGCCGAGCCGACTGCCCCGACGCGGTGGCGAAGCCCGCTGTGATTGTTCACCGATTGAACTCAAACCGATGGCGGCAACGCCTGCTTCGGGGAGTTCGCGATCACTGCGCAGCAGCGCCGGCAAAGCCGCATCGAAGACTTCCCCGATCGCATGCTGGTAGTAGCGCGCGGCCCATTGCAACGTCTCGATCAACTCGACGCTCAATAACGGATGCGCGTCGAGAACGGCCGCAACCGGCTTGAGCTGATCGTCCGCAACCTCGCTGCGATCTTCGCATCCCATCACGACGCCAACGCGATCACGCCCCGAAAATGGCACAAGCACACGGCATCCGACCGCGGGCTCGGCAAGCTCCGCGTCGAGGCGATAATCAAACAGGCGAGGCAGCGGTACCGGGACCGCCACACGAACAATTCGCGGCATTCGCTGAGTGTAACCGGGTCGGCGAAATATCGATTCGTGACTTGGCGCACCTTCCTCAGCGCAAACCGAGATTTGCGCTTCAAGTTGCTGTCCGATAAAGGGAAAATCCCTTATCCACAGAGGCTGTGGATAAGTCTGTGGATGACGCTACGGCAAGCTGCCTCGCGGCACCATCCGAAGCGGCCGCAGTCACCTTGGTGAAATATTGACCACCTATTTTTAACCTATTGGAATCAGTAACTTGGAATATCATTGCTGAACTTGAGCGCCGCCTTGGAGCGCACTTTGACAGGACCATGTCAATGCCTTTTCGCTGTGCAAAACTATCTTGACAGGCGCGAAAAAACCGGATCTCAAGCAAATCCGGACTTGCAGGCTCGACGGTCCCGAAAATAAGCCGGGAATTCGATTTCGCGTTGCGAAATTTCAGGTCAAGGCGAGGCTGATCAACCCGGCAAAGACAAGCGCGAACGAGAGGATGAAGCTGTAGCTGAATCCGACAAGGCCGTATTTCATCGCGGTCATGATCCAACCCTGACGATAGATCCTCTTTTGCATCAAAAACAGGTAGACGAACAGCCAGATCCAGGCCATGGCTTGGAGCCAGCCCAGCGGCTGGGTCAGCCAGATGCGATCCCCAGCCAGATCAGCAAGCAGGCTCAGACCGAGAATGACCAAAATCGACACGAAGATGAAAGCATGGCTATGCAAGGCGACCAGCAAATGCTCCATATAGAGCCGTCGCTTGAACAGATAGAAGATTTTCAGCAAGACGGCAAAAAGCGGCATGACTACAAACAAGGTCTGCGGCAAGACCGAGAAAAATCCCGCCAGCAGGCGGCCTGGATCGGCGTTGGCACTCTCGGCGTTTTTCTGCATGTGCAGCAGCAGGCGAGTCAGGCTCGCATTCAATCGATCAGGAAACCAGGCCACGTGAACCGGATGCTCCTCGATCCAGTGGTCGCTTAAAAACGTGAATCCTTTTTCATGATTTTCGTTCGGTACAACCGCAGTGTTTTTCAAGCCTGCGCGCGCCGCATCGAGACGCGCGGGCTGAGCGTAAGTCAATGGCAGCGCTGCGGGCAAACTCTTGCCCTGAGCGTCGTTGGCTGCGGAACTGGCGATTGCGTCGTCGATCTGACGTTTTAAAACCTGCAGACGATCAGCACCGCTCTTTCGAACTTTCTTGATTTTTTCTTCATTCTCGCTTTTCGTCTTTTCTGAATTCCCCGATTGATTCATCTGGGCGGTCAACGCCTTGATTTCCTTGTCGACGGCGAAATTGATCTCGTCCGGCGTCTTCGCATTTTCAATACTGTTGAACACGCTGAAATTAAGCTTGCTCGTATCCGGTAGCGCCATCTGCATCGAGAAGAATGCAACGATCGATAGAAAGAAAAACAATCGAAACGGCGTTACATAGCGCGCACGACGCCCCGCCAGGTATTCGGATGTCAGATAGCCCGGTCGAACGTACAGATCCCACAGCGATCGAAAAATCCGTGAATCGACGTTGAAGACGATGTCGGCAAACTCCGACATGACCTCGGACAAGTGCCGGATCATGCCCTTCTCGGATTGGCCACAGGCGTAGCAATACGGACCGTGCGCGGGCGCTCCGCAATTCGGGCAGGCGTGAACCGGCGTATCTGCCACCGCCTCGGAAAATTCGGCATCGGCCAGCGCGCTTTTCGGCGCTGGAGCGGGCGGCGGCAGTGGCGGCAGTTCGATTTCGGAACTCATCGTGCTTTCAACATTCCCTGAGTGCGCAACCAGGCGCAGGTGTCATGGACAAGCGCATCGAGTGGCGTGCTCTGATAGCCGAGTTCAAGCATCGCCTTGCTCGAGTCGACCTTCAGATGATGACAGGTGAACGAGACCGCCTGAGGCGTCAGCGGCGGTTCTCGGCCGGTTACCCGACTGATTGCATCAAGCACGCGCGCGTAGCCACGAATGAAGCCGGCCGGCATGGGCTTGACGGGCGCCTTGCGATCCAGCTCGTACGCGATCGTCTGGATCAATTCGAGAAAACTCGCCTGCACGCCGCCGAGCAGGAATTGATCGCCATGGCCCGGCAGACGCCACGCCGCGATTTCGGCCTTGGCCACTTCGCGCACGTCGGCGAAAGCACCCGAGCCCGGAGGCGCGCCGGGCAATTTGCCCTGATCGACCAGCAGAAACAGGCTCGCCCAGTTGTGCGTGTCGCCTGGCCCGAGAATATGTGCGGGATTAAGAATGACCGCCTCGATGGCGCCTTTGGCGTCAGCCTCACGTACAAGGTCTTCGGCAATCGCCTTGGTACGTTCATAGTTGATCCACGAATCCATACCGAGCCGCGGCGATTGTTCGGTGAGCGGCTCTTCCTGCTGACCAAACGCGGAAACCGACGAGGTATGCACGAACCTGCGGACACCCGCCGCGGTGGCCGCGGCAAGCACATTGCGTGTGCCCTCGACATTGGTTCGGGTCTGGCGTTCGCTATGGCCGCGCCAGGTACTGGTATCTGCAGCGACATGAAACACGCAATCGGTCGGCCGCTCCAATGCCTCGCCGAATACGTCTGGATCTTCCAGTGCACCCACGACCACTGCGACGCCGCGTCTGCGTAATAGGTCCGCGGCCGTCTCGCTGCGTACCACCGCAGTGACTTCGACCGACTCCGCAAGCAACCGATCCAGCAGATGGCCGCCAAGGAATCCGGTAGCTCCGGTCAGCATCACGCGCATCGTGTCCACTCAGTGTCCTGATCCCGAAAAAGCGAGAAACCGCTGCCGCGCATCTGTTTGTCGCCGACAAACTGAATTGCACCGCTATACTTGGCGGTCGCAGGAAGCATTCCCGATGACCGCCATTCTATCCACCGACCGCCCCTGGTTGGCGAGCGAGCTTGATGCCACGATTCGTCTCGCCGCGCCGCTCGTGCTGGGCCAGCTGTCGGCGATCGGCATGACCCTCGTCGATACGGTATTGGCCGGCCACCTTGATGCGCATACGCTCGGCGCAGTCGCGCTAGGTAGCAATGTCTGGGTGCTCGCGATCATCACGATCATCGGCACGATGATGGCGTTGCAACCCTCAATTGCACAGTTGCGCGGTGCGCGCCGTGAACACGAAATCGGTGCTTTGTTCCGCCAGGCGCTCTGGCTCGCCCTGCCGCTCGGTGTGGGGCTTGGACTCGTAGCGGGATTTCTCGGCCCGCTGTTGTTCGGCCTGATCGGCGTCGATGCAAGCCTGGTCGCCGACGCCACGGCTTTTTTGCATGCGATTGCCTGGGGCGCACCGGCCTTGGCCGTATTTTTCGTCCTTCGCGGCTTGAGCGAGGGCATGGGCATGACCCGGCCGACCATGTATTTCAGCCTGCTTGGACTTGTCTTGCTGGTACCCATCGGTTACGCGCTGATGTACGGAGCGCTTGGCATGCCAAGGCTCGGTGCGTTCGGTTGCGGCATGGCCACGGCGATTGTCCTGTGGCTGCAATGCGCTGCCTTTGCCGTCTATGTGGCGCGTCGTTCGCGCTATCGCGAACTGCATTTGCTCGCGCGCTTCGATCCACCGAATGCACGCACCTTGCTCGAGCTTCTCAACATCGGCGCCCCGATCGCGGTGACCTTGCTCATGGAAGCGGGCTTGTTCGTCGCCGTCGCGTTGACCCTCGGCACGCTCGGAACCGATGTCATTGCCAGCCACCAGATCGCGATGAACATTGCCGCGGTGGTGTTCATGGTGCCGCTTGGCATCGCCATGGCGACGACCGTGCGCGTCGGCTTCGCGCGCGGATACAACGACGGTCGGGCGGTACGTCAGGCGGCGGCGGTCGGTCTGATGCTGACGTTCGCCATGCAGATTGCCTCGGCGGCCTTGCTGTTCAGCGTGCCCGAGCGCATCGCAGGCTTGTACACCGATGATGCCTCGGTCATCGCACTCTCCGCGCAACTGTTGATCCTGGCCGCTATCTTCCAGCTTTCCGATGGCCTGCAAGCCGCCTCGAACGGCGCGCTGCGCGGGCTCAAAGACACGCGCATGCCGATGCTGATCTCGGGTTTCGCCTATTGGGGCGTCGGCATGCCGGTAGGGTTGTGGCTGGCCTTTCGCAATGGCCTCGGCGCGCCCGGCATGTGGATGGGTCTGATTGCCGGACTCAGCGTCGCGGCGATCCTGCTCAGTTCACGGTTCTGGTCGATCGCGCGGAAACTGCCGACGCCCGATCACTGACCCTGCCGCATGGCGCGTGCCTGTCAATGCGCATTCGGCTACCCTTCCTTGAAAACTTGGTCGTGGAGATTGATCCGCGCCCGGACCGGAGTCCATCGATGCCATCATCCCAACCGGGTTTCTTCGTCCGCCTCATGCGCGGAATCTGGAACGCCCTCAATTTCACCCGTCGCCTGATCCTCAATGTGATCCTGGTGATCGTGCTTTGTCTGGTGTTTGGCGCGTTCTTTCGATCGACGCCGATCATTGGCCAGCACACCGCACTGGTACTTGATCCGCAAGGTTCCATTGTCGAGCAGTACAGCACCGATGCCAGCGAACGTGCGATCGCCCGCTTCTCCGGCGACACGTCCAAAGAAGTTCAGCTGCGCGATGTCTTGCGTGCGATCGATGCGGCCGCTACCGATTCGCGTATCGATCGCATCGTGCTGGTTCCCGATCGGATGTCCGCCGGCATCTCGACCCTGCGCGAGATCGGTCAGGCGCTGGATCGTTTCCGCGCAACGAAAAAAGATGTCGTGGTCGTCTCCGAAGGGATGGATCAGAGCCAGTACTATCTGGCCGCCCATGCCGATCAGATCCTGCTCGATCCGCAGGGCTCGGTGCTGCTCGAAGGCTTCGCCAACTATCGCAGCTACTACCGCGATGCGCTCGACAAACTGGGCGTCGAGGTCCACTTGATCCGTGTTGGCCAATACAAATCGGCCGGCGAACCCTACATCCTCAACCACGCCTCGGATGCCGCCAAGGAAGCTGATCTGTTCTGGATGGCTGGCATCTGGAGCGAGTTTCTTGACGAAATCGCCGCGATGCGCAAAGTCGATGCAGCGGGGTTATCCGATGACATCGCGCACGTCGACACCGTGGTTGAGAAATTCAATGGCGATCTGGCCAAGCTGGCGCTTGATCACCATCTCGTCGACAAGCTTGCCACGCGGCCACAGGCGCGCAAGTTGCTCAGCGATCTCGGCTTGCCCGATGACAGCGGAGAGACGTTCCGCCAGATCAATTGGTCGAACTATCTTGGCATGCAGCTCGCCGAAAATATTCCCGGTGCACGCGCGCAAATCGCCATTGTCGTCGCCCAGGGAGAAATCGTGCAGGGCGATCAATCACAGGGAACGGTTGGCGCGACGAGCACGGCACGTTTGTTGCGCGAAGTGCGCGATGACGATCAGGTCAAGGCGGTCGTGCTGCGCGTCGATTCACCGGGCGGCGATGCCTACGCGTCGGAAATCATTCGTCGCGAAGTCGAACAGATCCAGGCCGCCGGCAAGCCGGTCGTCGTCTCGATGGGCGATGTCGCTGCAAGCGGCGGCTATTGGATCGCGATGGATGCCGATGAAATCTGGGCGCAGCCAACCACGATCACCGGATCGATCGGCATCTTCGGCATGCTCGTGACGATCCCGCAGACATTGGAAAAACTCGGGATTCATACCGATGGCGTCGCGACCACACCGGTTGCCGGCGCCTACGATATTCGCCGACCGCTTAATCCGCAGATCGAGGCGATGCTGACCAGCACGATTCAGAAGGGCTATCGCGACTTCATCGGCAAGGTGGCTGCGGCGCGCGGAAAAACACCTGCGCAGATCGACGAAATTGCACAAGGGCGCGTCTGGAGCGGATCGCAAGCCAAGCAACGTGGGCTCGTCGACAAGCTCGGCGGCTTGCGCGACGCGACTGCGGCTGCGGCGGCACTCGCCCATCTGGGCAGCGATTTCCACACGCGCTACATCGAGCCGGAAATGAGCACCTGGGAGCGCTTCGCGCTATCACTCAGCAACAGTGATGCCGCGGTCAGCTTCGGACGCTGGTCGGGTCTCGCGTCATTGCCGACCCGATTGCTGGCCAACGACGAGATCAATCGCGCGCTGACCTTGCTCAACGAACTCGGCGGCAATCGCTTCGGCGTCGTTGCGCATTGTTCATGCGGTTTGAACTGAGTCGTGCTGAGCGTGGCGGTTGTCAGCCGCCGGTTTGCTCGTCGATCTGCTTGTCACGTTCGGCCTGCGCCTTTTTGAGATCTTCTTCAACGGCCTTGGCCTTGTCCAGCGCCTTGAGTTGATCGTCGAAAACGGTCGGCTTGCGCGCCACCGGTGCAGGCGAATTAGCGGTGGGTGCGGCGGCTTGGTTGTCCGCGTCGGATGAATGCGACGAACAGGCGCCGAGCAGACTCAGTGCAAACAGGCTCGCAGCGAATTTCAGAGTTTGTCGTACCATGATGACCTCGATTCAATGCCGGGCTGGCAGTGTGCAGAATCCGAGTCTGCCGCGCCGACCCGTCACGGACAAGCGGAGCCGATCTGACGATGAACGCATCACGCTGGCGACTCGATGGACAACTGGCCCTGGTAACGGGTGCAAGCCGCGGCATCGGACTGGCCACGGTGCGCGAACTGGCCGGGCTCGGCGCCGATGTGGTTCTCGTTGCGCGCGACGAGGTGCATCTTGAACAGGTGTGTGACGAGCTTGTCGAGGAATTCCCACGCAATGCACTGCGCACGTTTGCCGCCGATGTCAGCGATCACGAGCAACGACTCGAGCTATTCGATTTCATCGTCGACCTTGGCCTTGATCTTTCCGTGCTGATCAACAACGTCGGCATGAACACGCCTAAAGCGACGCTCGACTACAGCGAAGGTGACTACCGCCGGATCCTCGAAACCAACCTGATCTCGGCATTCGAGATGTGTCGGCTCGCGCATGCCCATCTCGTCCAGCATGCGAATGCGAGCATCGTCAATGTCGGCTCGGTATCGGGAATCACCTCGGTGCGCACCGGTTCCGCGTATGGCATGAGCAAGGCAGCACTGCATCAAATGACGCGTAACCTCGCCACCGAATGGGCCGAGGATGGCATCCGCGTCAATTCGGTCGCGCCGTGGTATATCCGCACGCAACGCTCCGAAATAGCCTTGAGCGATCCGGACTACCTTGAAGAAGTAATCGAGCACACACCGATGAAGCGGATCGGCGAGCCCGAGGAAGTGGCTTCGGCCATCGCATTTCTATGCCTGCCGGCGTCGTCCTACGTCAGTGGCGAGTGCATCGCGGTGGATGGCGGATTCCTTCGTTACGGTTTCTAGCGGTCGCATGCATTGATGTCCGAAAACGGCGAGTCGGACAACGCGTTCGCTGCTAGATTGCGTGCATGCAGACTGAACCCGGCCAAGCCACTCTCGATACATCCGTCTGTGAACAGGCGCGCCTGACGCGCGACGCACGTTTCGATGGCTTGTTTTTCACGGCGGTTAAAACCACCGGCATTTACTGTCGACCGGTCTGTCCGGCACCGACCCCGAAACCCTCGAACATTGCTTACTACCCGAGCGCAGCCGCTGCTGCCGCCGCCGGTTTCCGTCCCTGCTTGCGCTGTCGGCCGGAGGCCGCGCCGGGTTCGCCATTGCATCGCGCGAGCAGCGAACTGGTCACGGCTGCGCTGCGCCTGATCGAGCAAGGTGCGCTTGATGGACGATCGGTCAGCGATCTCGCCGTGCGCATCGGCGTGGGCGAGCGTCATCTACGCCGCTTGTTTGATCAGCAGCTCGGCGCGAGTCCGCTCGATGTTGCGGCGACGCGTCGACTGCTGTTTGCCAAGCAGTTGCTGAGCGAAACATCCTTGCCGATCACCGGGATTGCCGGCGCTGCGGGCTATGCCAGTTTGCGCCGATTCAATGCCGCATTTGTCGATGCGTACAAGAAGCCACCTCGCGACTTTCGCCGCGGCAGCAATCCTGTCCCAGCGGACAATGCGATCGAACTGCGCTTGCCGTTTCGGGCGCCTTACGATCTTGACGGTCTGCTCGCGTTCTATGCGCGCCGCAACATTCCGGGCGTCGAGGTCGTTGATGAGCATGGCTACCGACGTACTTTCGTCATCGATGGTGAGCCCGGCTGGCTCAGCGTCTCGTCGATAGCCGGCGATTCCGCGTTGCGCCTGCGCGTTCACAACGCGCGCCCACGCCAGCTGGGTCATGTGGTCAGTCGCGTGCGGCGCATGTTCGATGTCGATGCCGATCCGGCCACGATCATGCGAACGCTGCGGCGTGACCGCCGATTGAAGCCGCTGGCAGCACACTGGCCGGGACAACGTCTTCCTGGCGCATGGGAGGGCTTCGAGCTCAGCGTGAGGGCGGTACTTGGTCAACAAATCTCGGTGGCGGCGGCGCGCACGCTGGCCGCACGCATCGTCGACCGGTTTGGCATGACGCACGAAGCAAGTGCATCGGCCGGTCTCGGAGGCTTGTTTCCAAGCGCGGCCGCCCTGGCCGACGCACCTCTCGAAACCATTGGCGTTACGCGTGCACGGGCAGCCACGATTCGTGGTCTGGCTCAAGCGTGTTTCGAAGCGCGCGTCGACTTCTCTGCCCATCAGACCCTGGATGAAACCGTGAAGCATCTCTGCGCCCTGCCCGGCATCGGTGCATGGACGGCACACTACATTGCCATGCGCGCGCACTCGCACCCGGATGCATTTCCGGCCGGCGATCTGGTTTTGCGCAAGATCGTCGGCGATGGCATACCGATCAGCGAACGCACGCTGGAATCCATTTCGCAAGCGTGGCGGCCATGGCGCGCCTATGCCGTCATGCTGCTATGGCGCAGTGCGGGATGACGACATGGCGGGATTCGGGATTCGGGATTCGGGATTCGGGATTCGGGAATTGCGACATGAAGTCGGCACCAAAAGCGAAGGTGATCTGTCGCGGTAGCAGCCGGATACGACACGACAACTGGAGAGTAAACACGTGAACTACGAAACAATTAATACTCCTATTGGGCCGATCACGCTGGTTGGAGACGGCTGTGCGCTAAGCATGGTCGGCTTGCCCGAGTCACGTCGACCATTGGCGATACAGGCCAACTGGAAACGCGAACCGAATGCGTTTATCGAAGCGAAGCGTCAATTCGCGGCCTATTTTGCCGGTGAACTGATCGAGTTTGACTTGCCACTCGCTCCTCGCGGCACCGAATTCCAGCTCAGCGTATGGAAAGCGTTGTGCACGATTCCGTATGCGGCGACGATCAGCTATGCCGAACTCGCTCGGCGCATCGGCAATCCGAAAGCGAGTCGTGCCGTCGGTCTCGCCAACGGCGCCAATCCACTCTCGATCATCGTGCCTTGCCATCGCGTGATCGGTGCGAATGGCTCACTGACTGGCTACGGTGGCGGCCTCAAGGCAAAGCAAATCCTGCTTGATCTGGAGCGCCGCCATGCGCCGCCGGCGCATTTTTCGCTCGCGCCCTGAATCCATTTTTTCAACGATTCAGTGCGAACACTGCTTGGCTTGGCGACGCAGCGAATCAAGCTCACGGCTAGCGCTATCTTGGGTGTCACTGAAAGCCAGGCGAAGCCGACGTTCCGCTTCGCTGACTCGGGAATCAAGAAATTCGCAAAGTTGCGCTCCGCTGACCTGCTCACAGGGATCCTCAACCCAGGTGTAGAGCGCGCCAAGGCGACCATGACGCGAGTGATCCGTAGGAATGACGCGCAGTCCAGGCGCCGAAACGCCGATCCCGTCAGGACCGCCATAGGCGTCGGCGAGGGACTCGTTCGGCACTCCGAGCATGCCTAGTGGAGCCAAGCGTTGCTCCCCGTGGCCACTCTCGCTCAAATAGCGACTTCCGTCTTCGCGCGTACACAGCGTTGCGGATGGAGGCTCGGCAACAGTCGGTTGCGGCGAGGGTGCAGAGTCCACAGTCGAAATCGGTTCCGCTTCCGAGACAGGCGATGGCGCAACCGGTGGCGGCGATCCGGATGCAGGTTCTGCCAATTCGATGCGTCGTCCGCTCTCGGCAGCGAGGCAGGGCTTGTCCTGAAACTTGATGACGCGATCACTACCGACGCAACGATAGATCGTTGTCGCAGCGACAGATCCGATCGTCAGAGATAGAAACAGAGCGATGGGAAGGAGAACGGGAAACTTGCACATGCTCAAAGCATAGGCGCTTGTGTTGCAACACAAAAGCGGGGCGACCGAAGTCGCCCCGCTCATCATTACGCTATCGCGACTGACTTAGCGTTTGGTGTCTTTTGCGACAGCTTGGGCGTCATCCAAAGCGCGCTTGGCATTGGACTTGGCGATGTCATGCGTAGCATTCGCCTGATCCTTGCAGGCGCCCGACTTGCCCGAATCCATCGTGTCACAACGCTCGAGCGCGACCTTGAGATCCGCGTCAGCCTTGGCGATCGCCAGATCGTAATCGGCCTGAGCCTGCGCATTGATGGTATCCGCCTGGACGTCGGCAACGTCACCCTTGGCGGCGTTGGCCGTGGTCATGGCTTCATCGGTTGCGGAATTTATTTTCTCGTTGGCCTTGGCATCGGCTGCGGCAACATCGGCGCGAGCTTCTTCACGGGCAGCGTCCAACTTCTGCTGAGCTTCCGCGGAGTCCTTTGATGCTTGCTGCTGAGCCTTGGCAAGATCCTGCTGAGCCTCTTGGCGAGCTTGATCGACCTTTTGCTGCGCCTCGACGGCGGAATCCTGCTGATTGCAGGCGCTCAGGCCCAAGATGGCAGCCAGTGTGGAAACGAGCAATACAGATTTCATCGTGTTGTTCTCCAATTCGTGAGCGGCAAACCCGAGTGCATTCGCAACGGCTCGGATGCCACGGCGTGCATTGAAGCGCTTGCTTCGTGAATGGACTCTGTGTGCACGAAAATCCATTCAGGAAGCGGACACGTTCAGCTGGGGAAAAGGCCTACTTGAGACGTATGACACTGCTGGGCAGGCTGGCAAACCGCTGGTACTCGCCCTGGTTGAAATAACCAGGATCTGCGAGCGACCTTTCGAACATCGGCGTTGCATCATTACCCCAGAAAAGTCGATTCCCATGTCGAAGCGTCGGCACACCAAAGATTCCTGATGCGATAGCCTCCTCGGTATTCGCGCGCAGCTGCTCTTTCACCGCCGCCGCGCCAATCGCTGTCTCGACATCGGCAATAGCCAGATTTCTCGCGATGCCGGCGAGACTTTCCGCATCATCTGCGGCCCGACCGCACATCCAGATATGCTCGAAGATCGCGGCAATCGAATCCCAGCTCGATCCGCAGGCAATCGCAAGACGCAACGCGACGAGTGGATTGAATGGATGACTCGGTGGAAAACGCAGTTCGATGCCGTTCGATTCGGCCAGCCACTGCACCATGCGATAGGTGAATTCGCGCTTGCCCGGAATTTCCGCAGGCCCGAGCTGAGCGTGATGACGCAAGATCGCGCCCAGCACAATCGGTCGCGGTGTGATCGCATGCTGTTCGGCAAGTGTGCGAATCCGTGGCAGTTGCAGATACGCGAACGGCGAGATGAAATCGAAGTACCAGATGGTTTGCATGATCGTCAGTGCAGCGTCTTGTAAATTTCGGGATCGAAGGCATCGACCTGGATCACCTCATCGCGCGCGTCACGCGCGTCGTTGAGTCGATCGTATTCTTCCTGTGATATGACACCGGCGGCCAGGCCGAGGTCATCGAGCATATGTCCCGGCGCGCGATCGAGCGCACCGGCGCGTACCGCATCACGCAACTTCGTTTCGATCGGCAACGCAGCAACGGCTTTGTCGAGTGCGGCTTCAAGCATGCCAAGACCTGGCTGATCACCCGGTGGCACGAAGACATCTTCGGTCAATGTCTTGCGTGCTTCGCGATCTTCGAGAATATCGCGAGCGACACGCCCGCCAATGCGATCATTCGGTGGGCGGAAGTGCGCACCCAGTGGAAAGATCACCACCCCGAGTATGCTGGCGGCTGGCCGGTTCGGGAGATTTTCGAGTACGCCGAGCAGCGCCTCCTGCACGCGATACAGACAAAGCTCGACCGACCAGCGCACGAGCGCGTAGTTGGCCGTTGTCTTCGCTTCATCGTGATAGCGCTTGAGCGCGGCCGAGGCGAGATACAGGTAGGCCAAGCCATCGGCGAGTCGGCCGGAAATCTTTTCGCGACGCTTGAGCGTGCCACCGAGTGTGCCCATCGCGGTGTCCGACAAAATCGTGAACGCCGCCGAAAAGCGCGACAGATGTTGGTAGTAGCGCGCGGTGTCTTCAGTCTGCGGAACACCGGCGAGACGTGAACCGGTCAGGGCCAGCAATAGTGCACGCACCGAGCGGGTTACCAGCAGATTGACGTGACCGAAGATCGCGAGATCAAAAGCCTTCAGATCTTTCTTCGCGACCGAGTCAATCTCTTTTTGCACAAACGGATGACAGCGAATTGCGCCTTGGCCGTAGATGATCATCGAACGCGTCAAAATGTTTGCACCTTCAACGGTAATACCAATCGGCACGGCATCCCAGGCACGCGACAACGTATTGCGCGGACCTCGCTGGATCGCGCTGCCTGCGCGGATGTCCATCGCGTCACTGATCACGCCGCGCATCGCGTCGGTCAGATAGGCCTTGGCGATCGATCCGATTACCGCGGGTTTCTCACCGACATCCAACGCAGCGCAGGTCAGGTTGCGTGTGGCTGTCATCAGGTAGGTCATGCCGGCGACGCGTGCGAGCGGCTCTTCGATACCTTCGAAGCGTCCGATCGGCGTATCGAACTGTTCGCGAACCGTCGCGTAGGCACCACAAATGCGGGTGGCCATCTGCGCAGCACCGATACTGAGAGCAGGCAGCGAAATCGAACGACCGGCGGCAAGTGATTCCATCAACATGCGCCAACCGTTGCCAACACCTTCCATTTCACCGATCACGGCATCGAATGGAATCCAGACATCGCGCCCGATGGTTGGCCCATTCTGGAAAGGTACACCCATGGGATCATGACGCTGACCAATCTCGACACCGGGTGTGTTGCGCGGAATCAGCGCGCAGGTAATGCCGCGATCCTCGACATCACCGATCAGGTGATCGGGATCCTTGAGGCGGAATGCGAGGCCAATCAGGGTCGCGACCGGTGCCAGCGTGATGTAGCGCTTCATCCAGTTGCAGCGCAGGCCGAGCACTTCCTTGCCGTCGATCACGCGCTTCTCGACGATGCCTTCCGATTGCGTTGCGGCGGCGTCGGATCCGGCCTCCGGGCCGGTCAAGGCAAAGCACGGAATCTCCTTGCCTTCAGCGAGTCGACGCAAATAGCGCTGCTTCTGTGCTTCGGTGCCGTAATGCAAGAGCAATTCACCCGGGCCCAATGAGTTCGGCACCATCACGGTCACCGCTGCGGTCACCGATCGACTGGAAATTCGCGTGACGATGCGCGATTGCGCGAGTGCCGAGAACCCGTGGCCGCCGTACTCTTTCGGAATGATCATGCCGAACAGGCGGAATTCCTTTATTTGCGCCCACGTTTCCGGAGAAAGATCACGACGTTGATAGACATCCCAATCATTGATCGTGTGACAGAACTCGTTGACCGGGCCGTCGAGAAACGCCTGCTCGTCATCGCTCAACGGACGCGCTTCGAAATCCAGCAGCTTCTGCCACTGCGGCATGCCCGAAAACAGGTCACCATCCCACCACACGGTCCCCGCTTCGAGTGCGATGCGTTCCGTGTCGCCCAGCCGCGGCAGCACCTTGGCGAAGATCGGCATGACGAAGCGTGAAACCAGCTGGCGGCGGATCGGCGCCAGGCCGAACAATCCAGCGACAACAATCAAAAATGTCGCGACGACCATGAACGCGTTCGGCGAAGCGATTCCATTGATACGCCAACCGATCAACACGACGGCGGCAGCACCGACCCAGCCAAGAAATCCGAGGCCGCGGAACGCAAGGATCAGAAACACGATCACGGCCAGCGCGAATGCAATCCACATAGGTTCAATCCCCTGTCAACGATCGGCAGATTATGCGCCAGCACGTATTAACGTCGCCGCGAGATCTCTTCGCAGCCCGACTGTTCATCGCCCATCAGCGACTGCTATTGGGTCCACGCAAGAACAACTGGTAGGCCGGATTCGCACTTTCATCGCGATGCGGATAGCCAAGCTGGTCGAGAAATTTCCGGAATGCCTTGTTGTCGGCATCAGGAACCTGGATGCCAACCAGGATCCGTCCGAAGTCAGCACCTTCATTCCTGTAGTGGAACAAGGAAATATTCCATTCCGGACTCATTGCCGACAGAAAACGCAGCAGTGCACCCGGACGTTCCGGAAATTCAAATCGAAACAGTCTCTCGCTTGCAGAACTGAGCGAGCGCCCACCGATCATGTGTCGCAGATGCTGTTTGGCCAGTTCGTCGTTGCTGAGGTCGAGCGTGGCAAATCCCTCAGCGCGCAGGGTTCGCGCAATCTGCATTCGATCCGCCTTGCCGCTGACCTGCAGCCCGACAAACAGGTGGGCCTGCTCGGCATCGGCCATGCGGTAGTTGAACTCAGTGATGCTGTGTCCTTCAAGCGCATCACAGAAACGCCGAAACGATCCTCGCTGCTCGGGTATTGTCACCGCCAATACGGCTTCGCGCGATTCACCGACTTCCGCACGCTCGGCAACAAAGCGCAAACGATCGAAATTCATGTTGGCGCCACAGGCGACAGCGACAACGGTCTTGTCCTTGCCTGATTGTCTGGCCGTCCAAACCTTCATGCCGGCCACCGCCAACGCACCGGCCGGTTCGAGAATGCTGCGTGTGTCCTGAAATACATCCTTGATTGCGGCGCACACGGCATCGGCATCAACGCGGATGATCTCGTCGACCAACTCGCGACACAGACGAAAGGTTTCCTTGCCGACTTGCTTGACCGCCGTGCCATCGCAGAACAAGCCAACATCTTT
>JBDSPX010000083.1:0-6820 GCA_039930065.1 Dokdonella sp. | reverse complement strand
ACAGGCAAGGGCCGGATTCGAAAAATCCGACCGCAAAGCGCCTGCACCGCCCAATCCCGTGCGACTAGTCGGCGTTGATCGGAGTGAGTTCCTTGCCATCCTGGGTGAAGGTTTCCAGCTGCAAGGTCTTGCCGATACTGGCGATCGAGTGACGCTGTTCGTCAGTCGCCTGATTGTCTTTTCCATGGCCATTCTTGAGGACGATTCCGGTGATCTTCTTCGTCTCCTTGAGGTCACTGATGTAACCGAAAAGTTCAGCCTTGCCGAACGTATAGCTGTCGATCTTGTAACGATCTTCCTTGGTGGGAGTCACTACGGCGCGGCCATCACGGATGCTGCTCGCGTGGGCGACACTGACCAGAAAAAGACCGAGAACCAGCAGGAGCAGCAGCGATTTCGTTTTGCCAAGCAGGACGTTCATGAGGATTCCTTGGGGTTACTTACCGGGTTCTGGTTCAGCCTTGGTGGTCGCGCGGATCTCGTTGATCTCGCCTTTTTCATCGATATAAGCGGTAATACCGAGCGCGACAGCGATACGTGCCAACGAGACGATATGGGTGTCCTTGATGCGATTCTTCTCGCCGCGCTTGAGTAGCAAGGTCTTCATCGGCAAGCCCTGCTCCTTGCGATAATTGAGCGCAGAACGCAGATCCTGGGGCGTGAGCGGAACATCCTGATAATCGAACTGACCTTCTTTTTCGGCGACGAGGGTCACATCGAAGCTGCTAGGCGCGTCTACCGCTGCGCGCGCCGCATCGGTGCGCGTGCCGCGGGCACAGGCAGCAAGGATCAAACTCAGTAAAACCAGCGCCAGCAGGCGCAGCGGGCGATTGAGCGCAACCTGCGACATAGAACGACTCTCCAATTCAAAAAATGAGGCCAAGCCTACCACCGTTCCTCAGGCACGCGGCAAGGTCACGCCTTGCTGGCCCATGTACTTGCCCGCACGATCCTTGTAGCTCGTGCCGCATTCCTCATCGGATTCGAGAAACAGCATCTGCGCCACTCCCTCATTCGCATAGATGCGCGCAGGCAATGGTGTGGTGTTCGAGAACTCAAGCGTGACGTGTCCTTCCCACTCGGGCTCCAACGGGGTCACGTTGACGATGATGCCGCAGCGCGCATAGGTCGATTTGCCGAGACAGATCGTCAGCACCTTGCGCGGAATGCGGAAGTATTCGACGGTGCGTGCCAGTGCGAACGAGTTCGGAGGAATGATGCAGACCTCGCCGTTGAAATCGACGAAGTTGCCGGATTCGAAATTTTTCGGGTCGACAATGGTCGAATTGATATTGGTGAAGATCTTGAATTCAGACGCGCAGCGCACGTCATAGCCGTAACTCGATGTGCCATAGGAAATCACGCGACCACCGGAGGGATTCTGTTTCACCTGGCCGGCTTCAAATGGCTCGATCATGCGGTGCTGTTCGGCCATGCGGCGGATCCAGTGGTCGGATTTGATACTCATGCGGTTTACTCGTAGTCAGATGATTGAACGGTGGCGGGAATTCGCGATTCAAGGCGATGCCGACGCGGCAAACCAGCGATAGTGCCCGCTGATGGACCATGCGAACAACACATCCTCGATGCGTGTTCCAGCGCCGATATTGTGAATGATCAATGGGCGCACGCCGTCTGCGCTGCGCAGGTCAGCGACAATTCCGATATGCGGCTGACCCTCTTCAAGGCGCCACGAAACGAAATCGCCGGGAAGATAATCGAGCGCATTGGCGCTGGTCGGCACGGTCTTGCCTTCGCGCGCAAACCAGGTTTCGAGATTCATGACGCGCCGATGATCGATGTTCGGATCCGGCCCTTTGAGTCCCCACCGGGTCGGATAGGCCGAAAAATGGGCGCGCATGTCCTCATGCAGCTTGACCTGAAAATCAACGCCGAGCGCGCGCATCGCGCGGATCACGACATCCGCACAAACTCCGCGATCAAGCGGCACATCACCGCCGGGGTAAGCCAGACGCACGTAGGCGGAATCGTAGGATCGGGTCACGCCGACCTGCGAGATTGCCGCCTTGAGCAACTGATCGATGTCCGCATTGGCCCGCGCCGGATTGCAGACGAGCAGCGCAACAGCCAGCGCAAAAACGAGCCGGATAACCACGATCAAGTGTTCTGAACGACAATCTTCGGAAACTGGATCGACTTGTTGCGCGCCTGCAGGGCCAGTCGTGCGGCCGCATTGCGAGCGATCTCGCGATAGCGCGCGGCCAGATCGGAATCCGGCAGTGCGGCGACCGTTGGTGTTCCGCCATCGGCCTGTTCGCGAATGCGGATATCAAGCGGCAACGAACCAAGCATCGGCACATCGTACTGCTCCGCCATGCGCACACCTCCACCTTCGCCGAAGATATGTTCTTCGTGACCGCAATTCGTGCAGATATGAGTCGACATGTTCTCGATCACGCCAAGCACGGGCACATTGACCTTTTCGAACATCTTCAAGGCCTTGCGCGCGTCGAGAAGGGCGATGTCCTGTGGCGTGGTGACGATGACCGCACCCGAAACCGGTACCTTCTGGCAGAGGGTCAGTTGGATATCACCGGTACCGGGCGGCAGATCGATGATGAGGTAATCAAGGTCGACCCAGTTCGTATCACTGAGCAGTTGCTGCAGGGCCTGAGTGACCATTGGACCGCGCCAAATCATCGGCGTGTCTTCCTCGATCAGAAAGCCGATCGACATGACCTGAATGCCGTGATTGCGCTTGGGCTCGATACGATTGCCGTCCTTGGTATCGGGCTTGCCCGATAGCCCGAGCATGCGCGGCTGGCTCGGCCCGTAGATATCCGCATCGAGAATACCAACGCTGGCACCTTCGGCATGCAGCGCGAGCGCGAGGTTTGCCGCAACCGTTGATTTGCCGACGCCGCCTTTGCCCGAGGCGACCGCGATCACATTGCGAATGTTCGGCAATGGCGTTAGGCCTTCCTGCACACGATGCGCACCGACGCGACAAGACACCGACACCGCCGCCGCATCGATTGCCGGATCGGCCTCAAGCGTTGCCTTGATTTGCGCAGCCAGCGCCGCTTGCCAGGAAAGCGCCGGATAGCCAAGCTGGATATCCACCGAAACCTTGCCTTCGGAGACACCAATGCCGCGCATGGCACCTTCGGAAATAAGATCCTGGCCGCTGTGCGGATCGAGGATGCCGGAGAGGATATTCCTGACTCGTTGCTCAACAGTTTCGCTCATGGACTCGATCAATCGTGCAAAGATCGCTAGTGTACTGCCTCCGCCACGCGCAGGCCGCTAGCGCATCGCGCCCGAGTCTGCTTTTAACTCCATCCTGCTTTGGCGCTGCGCTGCAGTAAGCCATGCACGGTCCATTTTCCCGTCCTGTTGACGATCATCCGAGAGACCAACATGCCCATCAATCGATTGATTTTAATGTCCGTGCTGACCTTTTCCTGCCTGGTTGCGTGCAACAAGTCCCAGCCTTCGGGCGTTCCCGATGCGTCGAGCACAGCACCCATTGCGACGATACCGCCTGAAACCGTCAGCGAAACGCCGCCAGCTGCGCCTGCGGAAGTCGTTGAGACAGCACCTCCCCCGCTGGACAGCCAGATTGCGCCCTACGCGAAAACCGGTTTTCCCGATTGCGACGATTACATCGAAAGCTATCGGCAATGCCTGAACACACGGCTTGGCACGGACGAGCGCAAATCGAAAGCGAGTGAATTGCAGGAGTCAGTGCGTTCAATCATGAGCAATATCGCGCGCGGCGTGGATGGCACACGTGTGGCCGGTCGTTGCAAGCGCGCCCGCGCGCTCGCCTCCAAGAAGCTCACCGATCTTGGCTGTTCGTTGTAGGGAGAGCGCCTCCACATCGGCGGTGCATGCAATAATTCCGCGCCCTGAAACGCGCGGATATCTGGTTGAATGAGTACGCCTGCACGGAAGATCCTGGTCACCAACGCCCTCCCCTATGCCAACGGGCATCTGCACGTCGGCCATCTGCTTGGCTACGTTCAAGCCGACATCTGGGTCCGCGCACTGCGCATGCAGGGCCATACCGTGCATTTTGTCTGCGCTGATGACGCGCATGGCACGCCGATCATGCTCGCTGCGGAAAAGGCCGGGCTGAGCCCCGAGGATTACATCAAGCCGATCCAGGCCTCGCATGAGCGCGATTTTGTCGATTTCGCGATCGACTTTGATCACTACCATTCGACGCACTCAGCGGAAAATCGCGAACTTGCCGAAACGATCTACACGCGTTTGCGTGATGGCGGCCACATCGCGCGTCGCTCGATCAAGCAATTGTTCGATCCGGTCAAGGAAATGTTCCTGCCCGATCGCTACATCCGCGGCGAATGCCCGAATTGCGGGAAAGCCGACCAGTACGGCGACAATTGTGAGCATTGCGGTGCAACCTATGCGCCTACCGATCTTAAAAATCCACGATCGGTCATGTCCGGCGCGGAGCCGGTGCTGCGCGATTCAGAGCATTTCTTCTTCGGTGTCGGCGAATTCCAATCCTTGCTGCGCGATTGGTTCGCCGGCAAATTGACCGAAGGCCAGCCGGTCGCCCATCCCGGTGTCATCGCCAAGCTCGGCGAATGGCTGAATGCCGAAGGCGGATTGCGCGACTGGGATATTTCGCGCGATGCGCCGTACTTCGGTTTTCCGATTCCGGATGCTCCGGGAAAATTCTTCTATGTCTGGCTCGATGCGCCAGTGGGTTATCTCGCCAGTTTCAAGGCGCTTTGCGATGCCAAGGGCTATTCGTTTGGCGAATACCTCGACGCTGGCAGCACGGCGGAAATGCATCATTTCATCGGCAAGGACATCGTCAATTTCCCCGGACTCTTCTGGCCAGCGATGCTGCATGGCGCGAACTTCCGTGTACCTAGCGCCCTGCACGTCAACGGCTATCTCACCGTCAACGGCGAGAAGATGTCGAAATCGCGAGGAACCTTCATTCAGGCGCGCACCTGGCTTGATGTCGGGCTCAGTCCGGAATACCTGCGTTACTACTTCGCGGCAAAATCGTCGGGCGGCGTCGTTGATCTTGATCTGAATCTTGAGGATTTCGCGCAACGCGTCAATGCCGATATCGTCGGCAAGTTCGTCAATATCGCGAGCCGCTGCGCAAAGTTGCTTGAAGCGAATTTCGACAATCGGCTTGCCGCGGATTTTTGGACGTCCGAACCCGCCGCGGATGCGACGGAGATTGTGGTCAAGGCGAAGGCCTTGCTCGATCAAGCTACACGACAACTGCAGGAGGCCATCGAAAACTATGCGCGCGATGATTTCAACCGGACGATCGGCCTGATCATGCAGATCGCCGATCGCGCCAACGAATTCATTGCCGAGACCGCGCCTTGGTCCCTCGCCAAGGATCCTGCGCGGCACGACGAGCTGCATGTTGTCCTGTCGACTGGCATCAATCTGTTCCGCGCAATCGCCTGTGCGTTGAAGCCGATCTTGCCCGTGCTCGTATCGCAGGCCGAAGCCTTCCTCGCCCTGCCCGACCAGCGATTTGGGAGTTTCGATGAAATCGCCAGACATCTCGGCGAGCACACCATCGAGAGCTACCAACCTCTCGCCACTCGCGTTGACCCAAAGATGATCGCCGCCATGATTGAAGCATCAAAAGACTCTCTCGCCACACCGACGCCAGCCGCTCCGGAAAAAGCGAAGAAGCCCGTGATCGAATCCGCGCCCGCAAAAACTTCCGGCGAAACCGAAACCATCTCGATGGATGATTTCGCCAAGCTTGATCTGCGCATCGGCAAGGTTCTTGAATGCGAATTTGTCGAAGGTTCGGATAAATTGCTGCGCTTCAAACTCGATGCCGGCGATCTCGGCGAACGCCAGATTTTTTCCGGCATCCGCGCGGCGTATGCAGAACCGGAAAAATTGATCGGTCGCAACGTCGTTTTCATCGCCAATCTTAGCCCCCGCAAAATGCGTTTCGGTCTGTCAGAAGGCATGATCCTGTCAGCGGGCAACGGCGGCGCGGACCTCAAGTTGCTTGATGCCGATGCAGGAGCTGAGCCCGGAGCGACGGTGCGCTGAAGGATCGAATCTGGAGATTGACCATGTTTTTCGTGGACTGGACGCCTGAGTACATTGAAGGACATGTCATTGTCGGATTGCTGCGTTCCAACAACATTGACGCCTATCTTTTCGACGAAAACTTTGTTCGTCTGGATTGGTTCGCCATTCTCGGATATGGCGGCTTTCGAATCATGGTCCCGGGACACTCTGCACTTGAAGCGCGGCAACTGATCTCCGACTATCGGAGTGGGAAGTTTGAGTTCAGCACCGAAGATTCACCTAGTCCAATCTGCCCTCGATGTCAGGGTGATCACACGGAGCCAGATCCCAGGCCGCGTCGATGGGCTTTTTTTGCCTACATGATGGTTAGCTTGGTCGCGCTTTTTCCAGCGCTGTTGCGCCTGATCGTGTATGGACGGTATCGCTGCATGCAATGCCGGAAAGCCTGGCGCGAACCTCGATATGTGTCGTTTGGCAGGCAACAGATTGAGGCCGAAGCTGCACTGAGTTCATCAAACCTGTGACGCCCGATCTGACCAGGCGCATCGACGCACTGCTTCCGCAAACGCAATGCACGCGTTGCGGTTACCCAGCCTGTCGTCCGTATGCCGAGGCGATTGGCCGTGGTGAGGCCGATATCAACCAGTGCCCGCCGGGCGGCCAAGCGGGCGTCGACGCGCTCGTGGCTTTGCTTGGACGCGCGTCGAAACCGCTTGATCCGGAATTTGGTCATGAGGCGGTGCAGACAACTGCGCTAATCGATGAGGACGTCTGCATCGGCTGCACCAAATGCATCCAG
>JBDSPX010000082.1:0-8481 GCA_039930065.1 Dokdonella sp. | reverse complement strand
CATGGAAGATTGTCGGCGATCAGCCATGCAGCGAAACTCGCAATCAGCGCAAGAATCATCGCGGGCAGCAATTTGCGCAGCGCTGCCCCCATGTTGCCCTGGCGCCATTTCAGCATTGGCCCGAAAGGAATCAGCACGACAACTGGCGTCATCAGCAAGACGAACATCACGCCGAAATACGGTGGACCGACCGAAATGCGACCCAGATTGAACGCCTCCGCGAACAACGGGTACAAGGTACCGACAAAGACCATCGCAGCGGCCGTTGTGAACAGCAGATTGTTGACCAGCAACAGGGTTTCTCGCGATGCGCCGGCGAACGGTTCGCCGCCGGCGACCTTGGGTGCGCGCAATGCATAGATCAGCAGCGAGCCGCCGACGGTGATGGTCAGAAAAGCGAGAATGAACAGGCCGCGTTCGGGATCGCTCGCAAACGAATGCACCGAGGTAAGCACCCCGGAGCGCACGAGGAAAGTGCCAAGCAAGGACAGCGAGAAGGCAAATATCGCCAGTAGCAGGGTCCAGGCGCGGAAGCTCCCGCGCTTTTCCGTGACGGCTTGCGAGTGGATCAGCGCGGTACCGACCAGCCACGGCATGAATGAGGCGTTCTCGACCGGATCCCAGAACCACCAGCCGCCCCAGCCCAGTTCGTAATAGGCCCACCAGCTGCCGAGTGCGATACCGAGCGTGAGCACGCCCCAGGCGGCATTGGTCCACGGTCGCGACCAGCGCACCCATTGTTGATCGAGCTTGCCGCCGAGCAGGGCCGCAATGGCAAACGCGAAGGCGACCGAAAATCCGACATAACCCATGTAGAGCATCGGCGGATGCACGATCAGGCCGAAATCCTGCAGAACCGGATTCAGATCGTTGCCATCGGCCAGAGCCGGCAAATGACGCGCGAATGGATTCGAGGTCAGCACGGTAAATAGCAGGAATCCAAGACTCACGAAGCCGAGTACCCCGAGCACGCGCGCCATGAAATCGTCAGGCAGTTTCCGGCTCAAGGTGGCAACTGCGATCGTCCAGATATTGAGGATCAGGATCCACAGCAGCAGCGACCCTTCGTGCGCGCCCCAGACAGCCGAGAATCGGTAGTACCACGGCAGCAGCAGATTCGAATTCTGCGCGACATAGGCCACCGAAAAGTCCTGGTTGAGAAAAGCCCAGGTCAGTGCGCCAAATGCGAAGACGACGAACACAAACTGCCCGGCCGCTGCCGGCCGTGCCACGCCTATCAGAGCGCGGTTGCCGGTATGTGCGCCGATGATTGGCAGAACACATTGAACGGCGCTCAGCATCAGCGCGAGGATGAGGGCGAATTGACCGAGTTCCGGGAGCATGGCTGGGCCTGGGTTCAGAGGTGGGAGCAATCAATCATGCCGGGCTGGGTGCCCATGCACGGCTACGGCGTTGGTTTATCGGCGGAAACGGGAACATCATGCTTGCGGTGGGCATTTTCCATGGCGGCTGCAACATCGCGCGGCACATAGGTTTCATCGTGTTTGGCCAGCACTTCGGTGGCAATGAACTTGCCGCCTTGCATGGAACCGGTGGCGATCACCGACTGCTTTTCGCGGAAAAGGTCAGGCAGGATGCCTTCGTATTCGACGCGCATGTCGCCATCCCCATCGGTCACGGTAAAACCGACAATCAACGATTGGCCACGCTCGATCGAATGTTCCTTGACCATGCCGCCAATGCGAAAACGTGCATCGGCCGGTGACTTTCCGGCAATGATCTCGCTAGGCGTGTACAGATAGGTCATGTTTTCCTGCAGGGCGAACACGCTCAGCGTCGTCGCTACGGCAACGGCCAGCAGGATCAGGCCAACAAGGATGAATCGGCGTTTTCGGGTCGGGGTCATGCGGATTTTTCCTGACGTTTCTGCTGACGTTTGAGACGTCCGCGCAAATCGGCAACGACGCGTCGATTGCGCAGTCGCGGTGCAAGATAGTCGACCAACAGCAAGGTCAGAAAGATCGCGTATGACGACCAGACATAGGTGCCGTAGCCGCCCATGGCGAGAAAGTCATTCATGTGATCCTCCTGCGCGCAGTGCTTCGGCACGCGCCCACTCCTTGCCAGCTTCCAGTTCGAGCAGACTCACGCGGGATCGCGCGAAGACACTCGCGAAGAACCAGATGTGCGTGGCCAGGGCCAGCAACAGCAGAGGCCAGAGCATGCTTGAATCGATCCGTGACGGCCCGAGCAAACGCACGGTAGAACCTTGATGCAAGGTGTTCCACCAGTTGACCGAGAAATGCACGATCGGCACATTGACGATGCCGATCAAGGCAAGAAAGGCCGCTGCCCGCGCCGCTTGGCGCCGATCCTCAATCGCGTTGTACAAGCCGATTACGCCGAGATAGAGGAAAAGCAGCACAAGCTCCGACGTCAGGCGCGCATCCCAGGTCCACCAGGTGCCCCACATCGGCTTGCCCCAGATCGATCCGGTTGCCAGGGTGATCGCGGTGAATACGGCTCCGACCGGCGCGCTGGCCATGGCCAGAATTTCAGAGATCTTGATGCGCCAGATCAGTGCGATGAACGCATTGACGGCCATGAAAAAATACGCGAACAATCCCATCCACGCACACGGCACATGGATGAAGATGATGCGGTAGGCATCGCTTTGCTGATAGTCGGCCGGAGCCAGTACCAGACCACCGTAAATCCCGACCGCGCCGATCAGCATTGCTGCCGCGAACAGCCACGGATTCAACATGCCCGTGAAGCGGTAGAAAGTGGGAGGTGATCCGAATTTGTGGAACCAGAGAGTCAGGGTATTCATGGCCCGGATTATTCGTGAATGCGCGCGATGATTGCGCAGGACATTGGATCCAATCGGCCGTTCGCGATCGGGGGGATAGCGCGGTTCATCGTCGAAAGAGCGGAATGCCGTGTGGATTCAAGGGGCAAGCGAGGGCGCGCGCAATTCATGAACAGTCCGGTCAGGTTATCGAGATCCGCAACGCCGCAGCGCAGGCCAGTGGCGCGAGCACCAAAGCCAGGGCCAAAGCGGCACCGAGCCAAAGCAGTGGAGCGAGAAATGGCAGGCCCGCCTGCGCCGCATTGCAGGCACCGGCGGCGAAGATCAGCACCGGCACATACAAAGGCAAAACCAGCAGGGCCAAGAGCATACCAGAGCGTCGCATGCCGACCGTGAGGGCAACACAGACCGCGCCGAGAAGGCTCAGCAAAGGTGTTGCCAGAGCCAATGCGGCGAGCAGGACAGGCAATACCGTTTTCGGCAGATGCAGCATCTCGCCGAGCAAAGGCGCGATCACGATCAAGGGCACAGCCGTGGTCAGCCAATGCACGGCGATTCTGCTTGCGAGCAACAGCGACAATGGATGCGGCGACAGCACGAGTTGTTCCAGTGTGCCGTCGTCATGATCGGAGCGAAACAGCGTGTCGAGGGCGAGCAATCCAGCTAGCAGGATGGCGACGAAGACGATGCCTGCCGCGATGCGCGCGAGCTGGTTCGGTTCAGGGCCCAGCGCAAGCGGAAACATGACAACGACGATCAGCGCAAACAGCGCTGGATTCAGCGCGTCGCCGCGACGTCGCCACGTCAGCAGAAGGTCGCGACGAATCAGTGCAGCGCACGCCGAGGGAGTCGTGCCATATCTCATGCCGATTGTCTCAGCGGCAAGCGGCGGGGTGTTCCGGTCGTGAATGCATAGGCGCCATGCGAGGTGACCAAGGCCGCGCCACCGCGCCGCGCATGTGCATCGAGCAGGCGATTGACCAGATCGATACCTTCCTTGTCCAGGTTGGCATAGGGCTCATCGAGTAGCCATAACGCGGCAGGCACCAGAAGCAGTTTCGCGAGAGCAACCCGCTTTTTCTGGCCAGCCGAGAGTTGCCGTACGGGCACGCTTTCATAGCCCTCCAGCCCGACACTCGCCAGTGCCAATGCAGGCGTGAT
The DNA here is from genome assembly GCA_039930065.1 of Dokdonella sp. GTDB lineage: Bacteria > Pseudomonadota > Gammaproteobacteria > Xanthomonadales > Rhodanobacteraceae > Dokdonella. The sequence goes on along the minus strand of JBDSPX010000082.1, from coordinate 4,547 downwards.
GCCGGGGCGCATTCCAAAAACGCCGATTGTGAAACGCAGATTCTCCAACGGTGTCAGATCCGTCTTGAGCCCCGGAAGATGGCTGAGCAGGGCGACTTGGTGCGAGATTCGGGCGAGCGTCAGCGCTTCGCCATCGAGCTCGATCGAGCCACTGACGGGTTCGAGCAACCCTGAGAGGACCTTGAGCAGGGTCGTCTTGCCCGAACCGTTGTCGCCTTCAATCAGCACGACCTCCCCTCGTTGCAGCACGAAATCGAGCGGGCCAAACACAGCCTCATCGTTGCGCGCATAGGCAAGCCCCTGCGCTTGCAGCAAAGGAATGTCCGTTTGCGGGTGGTCTGAACTCATCAACAGAAGTCGTCTGGCGATTGGTTGCGCTCGCTGCGAATCTCGGTCGGCAGCAAACCTGACGATTGTAGTCGACAACGTCCGGCTTGATGGCGCTACAAGCTGCCGCAGTCACGTTTCAGCGGGGCCAGCCGATGTCAATGGAATTCGAACAAGCAATTATCGACTACGACCTATGGACGGACTACCATCCGTCCGTAGGATTAGGTCTCATGGGGTGAGGCCGGATCTTGGGGGTCGTTACAGCTTTCCCTTTTCGAATTTCCGCAGGGGTCAATCCAATGGCACATCAAGTTTCAACTCGGCAATCACGCCTCGGTCGAAGGCTCACGCATGGCCTTGCTATCGCCTTTCTGTCAGCGGGCGTCGTATTTTCCAGCGGCGTGCTGGCAGCGCAGCCCGACAGTGATGGAAATGCACGCGCTGCCGTCGCGCCGCAAAAAACGACGGCGCCGAAGCCAGCGATCATCTCAGGTCGCGCAGTCGCTTTCGGCATCACGCCTTCGATTCGCAGTCAGGTACCCTCCGCGATCACCCAGCGCAGTCTCAAAGACGAAGAAGACAAAAACGAAAACGAGCGCGTCAAGTTTCCAATTCCCGGACTTGGCGCCGACAGTGGCAACGGCTTGTTTTCCGATCCGCTGCTCAACCTCAGTGGGTCCACCAGCGCACCGATGGCGATGCCAACTGCGGTCACCTTCCTTGGCCAAACGGGCGCGGAAGCCTGCAACTGCAGCCCACCCGATACCAATGGCGATGTGGGTCCGAACCACTATGTGCAGTCGGTCAATGTCCGCGTCAGCATTTATGACAAGACCGGCACTCGGTTGCTCGGTTCCAATTTGCAGAGCAACACATTTTTCAATGGCTTGCCGAACGGCAATGCCTGTCGCAGCAGCGATGATGGCGATCCGGTCGTGCTCTATGATTCGCTGGCCGATCGCTGGATGATCAGCCAGTTCGAAATCAACGATGTTCCCGGCCATCAATGCATTGCGATTTCGCAGACGCCCGATCCGCTCGGCGCCTGGTATGCCTATGACTTTGTCATGCCAAACACGGATTTCTTCGATTACCCGCACTATGGCGTCTGGCCAGACGGCTACTATTTGACCGTCAATCAGTTCAACCAGGCGGGAGACGCATTCCTTGGTGGCGGCATCTTCGCGTTTGATCGGGTCAAGATGCTGGCCGGCGATTCGACGGCGTCCTACGTTTACCATGATGTCTTCAATGACGATCCCAATGCCGGCGGCATGCTGCCAACCGATCTGGATGGCTTTGTTCCGCCGCCGCCGGGTTTGCCGAATCGCGTTCTGGAATTCCGCGCTGACGAGTTTGGCGATCCGATCGATGCGATTCGTACCTATGAGCTGGTCCCGGACTATGCAGTGCCAGCCAATTCCACGTTTGTGATTCGTGCCGATACGCCGGTGGCTGCGTTCGACGCGCGCGCGCCCAGCGGTCGTGCCGTCGTCGAGCAAAACGGTGGCGTTGGCCTGGATGCTATTAACGATCGCGTGATGTTTCGGGTGGGCTATCGGAATCTCGGCACGGTTGCCGCACCAGAAAACTCGTGGGTCAACAATTTCACAGTCAATGTCAGTGGCGTGAATCCCACCACGGCGGCCACCTATCAAACGGGCATCCGCTGGTACGAGCTTCGCAGCAACGATACCTCCACGCTCGGCACGGTGCGTGATCAGGGAACCCACAGTTCCGGGGCGATCAACGGAGCAACCGGCCTGAACAACTGGATGGGCAGCATCGCGCAGGACAACAAAGGCAATATTGCTCTCGGCTTCAGCCAATCAAGCAGCACGCAGAAGGCGAACATCATGATTGCCGGGCGCACTGGACCAGGTACCGGGGCCGGCTTGAACGAAGGAGAGGGTGTGTTTTTCGCGGCGACCGGTTCGCAGACGAGCAGCAATCGCTGGGGTGACTACAGTTCGATGAGTGTGGATCCGGTCGATGAGTGTACGTTCTGGTACAGCCAGGAGTATTTTGCGACGAGTTCAGCCAACGGATGGGCCACACGCATCGGCAAGTTTGTCTACCCCTCGTGCACGCCTCCCGCGCGCGGAACACTTGTGGCAGACATTACGGGTTGTGGCAGCGGTGTCCCCGTCCAGGGTGCCGATGTCATCGTCAACGGGGGCTTCTTTCGAGCCACCAACGCAGCCGGGCATCTGCAGTCGAATATCAGCTTGGCCCCGGGCACGTACTCGGCAACGGTCAGCAAGTCAGGTCTCGCCAGCGTCACCAATAATTCGTTGGTCATCACCGATGGAGGCACGACCACATTAACCGCGTGCCTCGTCGGTCAGCCGATTGTCAACGCCAGCACCCCCTTGTTGATCACAGCAGAGAACGGCGTGCCGCCAAACAATGCTGCCGATCCGAATGAAACGCTCACGGTGAATTTACCGCTGGTCAATACCGGTTTGGCGGATACCACGAGCCTTGTGGCGACCTTGCAGGCGAACGCAGGCGTGACCAACCCGAGCAGTCCGCAGAACTATGGCGTGCTGCCGGCCGGTGGAGCGAGTTCGACGATGCCCTTCACATTCAAGGCATCGGGTGTTTGCGGCGACAGCATCACCTTGACCTTGGGATTGCAGGATGGGGCCAACACGCTGCCTAACGTCAACTTCCCGATGACCATTGGTGTTCTCAATGTCAGCACCTTGCTCGACGAGAAGTTTGACGCCGTTGCCACGCCGGCCTTGCCAACCGGATGGACTTCTACCGCAACCGGAAGCGGTGTTGCCTGGGTATCCACAACGAATATCCCGAGCAGCGCGCCCAATACTGTGTTCTCGCCAGATCGCACAGCGGTAGGCGAGGCGTTCCTGGTGACGCCGACACTCAATGTACCCAGCGGTGGCGGTACGTTGACGTTCAAGAATCGCTACAACATGGAATCGACCTATGATGGAGCGGTGCTGGAAATCAGCATCAATGGTGGCGCCTGGGCGGACATCACCGCAGGCGGAAACAACTTCATCAGCGGTGATTACAACGCGACGATCTCTACCAGCTACAACAGTGGAATCGGTGGGCGCCGCGCGTGGTCTGGCTTGTCAGGCGGCACCGCTGCCGCCCCGACCTATATAACGTCCTCGATAAACTTGCCTGCCGCCGCAGCCGGTCAGCCTATCCAGCTGCGCTGGAGGGCCTCTTCCGATTCAAGTCTTGCGGCAACCGGGCTCGCCGGCGTTGCGGTCGATGACATCGTCATCGATCAAGGTACCTATGTTTGTAGTGCGGTGGACAACGACCTCATCTTCAAGGATGGCTTCGATCCAGTCGTGCCGTAGTCAAAACCGGCTCCCCGACCACGCGTCGGGTAGCTTCAGTTGAGTTTCTTGATGAAGACGATCAGCCCCCGAATCTTTGCGAAGGCTCGGGGGCTTTTTTGTGTCTGGTTGCGCGGCCCACAATCGGAGCAAGGCGGCATGCGCAGCGAGGGACTAAGATGACCCGCATGTCCATCGAAACGCCCGTCAATGAACTTGAACGACTGTCACGGTTGCAGCAACTCGCGGTGCTGGATACGGCGGCCGAACCGATATTCGACGCGCTGACACGCATCGCCGTGCTCGTGACCGGTGCACCGATTGCACTGATCAGCCTGATCGATGAAAACCGTCAATGGTTCAAATCCAATATTGGTCTGGCGGACGTGCCGGAAACGCCGCGCGATCAAGCTTTTTGTGCGCATGCGATTCTCGGGGATGAGTTGCTTGAAGTTGTGGATGCACGGGCCGATCCGCGTTTTGCTGACAATCCCCTGGTCACCGGCGACCCGCACATCCGCTATTACGCTGGCGCCCCGATCGCACTTTCAGATGGTTTGCGCATGGGAACCTTGTGTGTGATCGATCGCACAACCCGGCGCTTGACCGGAGCGCAGCACGCAATACTGCAACAGTTGGCGCGTGCGGCAGCGGCCGCGCTTGAACAACGGATCCTGGCGTTGGAACGAGATGCCGCTATGCAATCGCGGCACGAATTCGAACAGCGCCTGCGCGCCAGCGAAGCATTCCTCGACCGAACAGGCCGCTTGGCGAGCGTCGGCGGATGGGAAGTTGATCTCGCCAGTGGCGAATTCACTTTTTCGGATCAAACCTGCCGCATCCATGAAGTGACTTCCGGCTTTCGTCCGACGATGCAGCAAGCGCTCGCTTTCTATC
>JBDSPX010000081.1:0-7365 GCA_039930065.1 Dokdonella sp. | reverse complement strand
GCATCGATCATCGAAAAGGAAACCGGGATTGGCGAAGAGCGCGCGCAGATTGCCGGCGTCTTCACGCGGCGCCTGCAGATCGGTATTCGCCTGCAAACGGATCCGACCGTCGTCTACGGGCTGGGTGAACAATACGACGGCAATATCCGCCGACGCGATCTCGAAACGGATACGCCTTACAACACGTATACGCGCGACGGCCTGCCGCCGACGCCGATTGCCTTGCCTGGCCTTCCGGCGCTCGAAGCGGCACTGCATCCAGCGGGCGGCAATGCCTTGTATTTCGTCGCCCTCGGCGATGGCAGTGGACGGCATGAATTCACCGCCACATTGGCCGATCACAACCGCGCGGTCGCGCGCTTTTTGATCCGGCGCAGACAGCCATGAGCGGTTGCCTGATTACCCTTGAGGGCGGCGAGGGCGCTGGCAAGAGCACGGTCATGGCCGACTTGCGCGCGCATATCGAAAGCCAGGGAATTATTCTCCACGTTACCCGTGAGCCCGGAGGAACGGCACTCGGTGAAGCAGTTCGTCAATTGGTGCTGGACTCGGCGATGCGAGACGTCTGCGCCGAGAGCGAATTGCTGCTGATGTTTGCCGCGCGCGCACAACTCGTGCGTGAAGTGATCCAACCTGCGCTTGTCCGCGGCGATTGGGTGCTCAGTGATCGATTCACCGACGCGAGCTTTGCTTATCAGGGTGGTGGCCGCGGACAGCCACTGCAGCGAATCGAAGAGCTTGACCGTTGGGCCGCGGATGGCCTGCGTCCGGATCTGACCCTGTTGCTCGACGTGCCGGTTGAGATCGGCCGCGCACGCGCAGGATTACGCGGCAGTCCGGATCGCATTGAGCGCGAACAGTCGGATTTTTTTGATCGCGTTCGCGCAAGCTATCGAACACGCGCCGCGGCGGACCCTGAGCGTTTCCATATCGTAGATTCAAGCCGGGATATCGAAACCGTTCGGCACGCGGCTTGTACGGCGGTTGATGACTTCATCGCCAAGCGCAAGGCAAGCGCATGACTCTGCCGCCCTGGTTGGAGGAATCCTGGCATTCGTTGTCCGAGCGTCTCTCGCAGAACCGCTTGCCGCACGCGCTTCTACTGAGTGGTGCCGCCGGGCTCGGCAAGCGCGCGTTGGCCAATGCGCTGGCTGAGGCGGCTTTATGTGAGCGTCGCGGCACCGACGGATTCGCTTGTGGCAGCTGCCGTTCTTGTCACTTGATAGCAGCGGGCTCGCATCCCGATCGCGTACATCTGAGTTTTGAGTTGCGCGACGATGGCAAACCGCGCACCGAGATCGTCATCGAGCAAATTCGCACGTTATCGCAGCGGTTGTCGTTGTCGAGTCAGTTCGGCGGCAAGCAGGTGGTGATCATCGATCCTGCCGATCGCATGAACGCAAGCGCGGCCAATGCATTGCTGAAGACGCTTGAAGAGCCCTCGGCCAGTACCGTCATTGTTCTGGTCAGCGATCAACCGTCACGATTGCCAGCAACGATCCGCAGTCGCTGTCAGCGACTCCAGTTCCATGTTCCGGAACGCGCGTCAGCAATGGCGTGGCTGGTCGGGCAGGGTATCGCCGCGAAGGAGGGGGAACTCGCATTGGCGGCGATGCTCGGCAATCCGGGACGCGCGCTCGAAGCGCTAAGCGACGGATCCCTCAAGTTGCGCAGTGAGTGTCTGCGAGATCTCAAGGTTTTGAGTAGTCAACGCGGCAATGCGCTTGGAATCGCCGAAGCCTGGGCCGCTGATCGGCCGGCTGAGCGGCTATGGCACGCCGCGGTGCTCGTTCGCGAAGATGCCAATCAGCTTGCGCGTGGCGAATCCGGATCACTCGGCTTGACCGGGGCGCAGGAAATCCCGAAGCTAGCGACGTGGTTCGCTGCCGCCAATCGCTCGCGCGAACTGCTTGCGACCCAGGTTCGTGGCGAACTGGTCGTCCTCGATCTCTTGCATACATGGCAAACCTCACGGAGTAGCTGATATGTCGACACCCGCCAGCGGAGGCATGCCAAGACAGGGAATCCTGTCCCTCGCAATCAAGGACAAGGGCGCACTGTTCAATGCCTACATGCCGTTTGTGAAGGGTGGCGGGCTGTTTGTGCCCACCAGCAAGCGTTACAACCCGGGCGATGAAGTGTTCATTCTGCTGTCGCTGATGGATGAGAAAGATCGTCTGCCGGTGGCTGGCAAGGTGGTCTGGATCACGCCGCCCGGCGCACAGGGAAATCGTACCGCCGGCATCGGCGTGCAGTTCAACGAATCCAGCGACGGCGATGCCGCGCGCACGAAGATCGAATCGATCCTCGCCGGTATTCTCGGCCAGGAACGACCGACGCATACGATGTGATGCGCGTTCTCGTTCTCGGCGCAGGGGCGACCGGCGGCTACTTTGGCGCACGCCTGATTGAGGCGGGCGTCGATGTCGACTTCCTCGTTCGACCGGCCCGCGCAAAAACCTTGGCGAAAACGGGTTTGCGTATTCATGGCACGCGCGATGAATTGCGGTTCGATGTGAATCCACTCGTGGCGCTGTCCGAATCCTATGCCTGCGATCTGGTTCTGCTTTCTTGCAAATCCTACGATCTGGATTCTGCGATCAGCTCGGTCGCACCGGCCATGGCTGCCGGGGCGCGGTTACTTCCCTTGCTCAATGGGCTGCGTCACCTCGACGTGCTCGATCATGCGTTCGGCCCCGACAATGTCCTCGGCGGACTTTGTCACATTTCCGTGGCCTTGCAGGAAGATGGATCCATCCGTCAGGTCGGTTCGGTCGATCGATTGACGTTCGGAGCACGCCCCGGACAGCCGATGATCCCCGAACGTATTCGGCAGGGGTTGCAATCGATGCGCGCCGATTCGATCATGAGCACGAACGTGATTGCGGCAATGTGGAACAAGTTCACCTTGCTCACAACACTGGCTGGCGCGACTTGTTTGATGCGCGCAAGCATCGGTGAAATCGTCGCGGTTGATGGAGGCGAAGATATTATTCGATCGCTCTACCGCGAATGCTCGGGAGTCGCACAACGCAGCGGTTTCTCGCCGACTGACGAAGAAGCCAGCGAGGCATTGCGTATCCTGACCGCCGAGAATTCGCCGCTCAAGGCTTCGATGCTGCGCGATGTCGAGCGCGCCCATCGAACTGAAGTAGAACACGTGCTTGGAGACATGTTGGCGCGTGCAAAGTCATTTGAACTGGATACGCCACTGCTCGGCGCCGCCTGCACGCATCTGCGCATTCATGAGGCGGCCCAGCTGCGCTGAGCCGCCGTCAATTACAAGCAGCAAATTATTTCTGCTTGTTCTGCAGCGCTGGACTGTCCCAACCATCGCGTGCGCTGAAGCGGGCTCCGTAACGTTGCTCAAGCGCTAGCAGTCGCTGCTTTAGAACATCGGCCCCGGTATCGCGGATGTGTTGAATAGGGCCGCCACGGAACGGTGCGAACCCGGTGCCGAAAATCACTCCGGCATCGCAAAGATCAGCATCGTCGACGACGCCATCGTGCAGACACGCGACCGACTCGTTGAGCATTGGCAAAATCATTCGATCCTCGATATCGCCGGGTGCCGTGTAGGCAGGATCGACTTCGGGCTTGATCGCCTTGCCGTTTTCCCACTTGTAGAAACCTTCACCGTCCTTCTTGCCGCGCTTGCCCGATGCAAGCAGGGATTCCATGCCCGCGGGGATTTCGAGTTTAAGGAATTCGGACAGTTCCTTGCCGACCGATGCAGCGACGTCTAGTCCAACGGTATCGGCGAGCTCGATCGGCCCCATCGGCATGCCGAATTTCTTGGCCGCTTTGTCGAGAATGGGGCCCGGAACGCCTTCGCCGTACATGCGAACGGCTTCAAGCATATAAGGCATGAGGATGCGGTTGACCAAAAATCCCGGGGTTCCCTTTACCGGGACAGGCAGCTTGTCGATCGCCTTGCAGAATGCCAACGCGCGCTTCTCGATAGCCGGATCCAACTGGTCATGGCGCACGATTTCAACGAGCGGCATCAAGGCGTCCGGATTGAAGTAATGCAGGCCGAGGAAGCGGCCGGGATGGGCGACGGCAGCGCGTAATTCATCGAGCGGAATGCTCGATGTATTCGAGGCCAGCAAGGCATCGGCCTTCATGTCGGGCTCGGCTTTCTTGTACAAGGCTTCCTTGGCCTCTGCATTTTCATAGATTGCTTCGATGACGAGATCAGCGTTGACCACGCCCTTGCCTTCGACGTCCGAATTGAGACGTGCCAGCGCGGGCTTGATGCGGTCTTCAGACTTCAAACGTTTCTCGAACATCTCGCGCGCCCGCGCCATGGCCGGATCGATGTACTTCTGCTCGCGATCCTGCAAGGTCACGTTGAAGCCGCGCAGGGCCGACCAGGCGGCGATGTCGCCGCCCATGACGCCGGCACCGATGACATGCACGCTCTTGATGCCGTGCTCGATGCCACTGCCAAGGCTCTTTAGCCTTTCCTGCAGAAAGAAAACGCGGATCAGATTGCGTGCTGTCGAGGTTTGCGCGAGCTTGGCGACGCCGCGTGCCTCATTGCGAAGTCGTTGGGACAGGCTGCCACCGCGCCGCCAGGTCTCAATCAGGGCAAAGGGTGCGGGGTAGTGCTCGGGCCGCGCCTTGGCGGCAGTCTGCTTGCGCACGATGGGCGCGAGGATCTGCCGTGCCGGCCAGGTATTGGTCACCCATGCGATCAAACGTTGTTGCATGGCACGAGTCGGCGGACGGCGAATGATTTCGCGTGCACGTTCAATCAGCATTTCAGGCGAGGTCACGGCATCGACGAGTCCAATCGAGCGCGCATAGTCCGCCGAGGCAGAACGGCCAGACAACATGAACTCCAGCGCTTTCGGCGCGCCGATCAAATACGGAAGTCGCGCGCTGCCTCCCCATCCCGGGAAAATACCAAGCTTGACTTCGGGCAGGCCAATCTTGGTCGACGGATCACGGCTCGCGACGCGATATTTGCAGGCCAAGGCAAGTTCAGTGCCGCCACCCATGCAATGACCATGGATCGCAGCAACCGTTGGACAGCGCAGCTTCGCAAGTCCCTGCAGCACCCGTTGGCCGTAGCTGATCGCATCGAGCACGGTTCCAGATTCCGCATAACCTTCGAATTCACTGATATCGGCGCCGGCGATAAACCCGGCAGTTTTGCCTGAGCGGATGATGAGCCCCTTGGGCGGCTCGAAGGAAAGCCGCTCGACGATCTCGTTGAGCTCATCGAGTACGGCGCGGGCAAAGGTGTTGACCGAGCTGCCGGCCCTGTCAAAGGTCAGAACGACAATGCCATCGGCCTCGCGGTCGCTGCTCCAGTGCTTGAAACGGAGTCCTTCAAACATGGCGGTTCCTTTAAAAGAGCGGACAGCTATGATCCGGGCAAGGCGCAGCTCTGGTCAATGTGCCCGGATCGGTCTACTGTTCAGGAATTCTCGGGTGGGGGCACCTAATCAACGTGATGCATGATGCGATGGACGTGGTCGTCTCGCCAAAATTGTTCGAACAGATTCTTGAAGCCGAAAGCAATCTGATCGGCATCGAGACGGTGCAGATTGAAGAAACCCTCGAGCAATTCCGTCAACAGGCCCTTCGGAGTGGCCAATCGGTCTATCTTTGGGATCCGGAAAACGGCATTGCCGCGCTACACCAAAGTGAATTGCGCGTGCCCGGATCCAAGCGATTCAATGATGCGCTGCGTTTCATCCTGCAAAGCGTGCAATTCGGCGTTTATCTGTTGATCAATTTCGACGAACAGATCAAGCCGCCCAACACATCCCTGCTTCGGCGCTTTGCGAGGATCCGCAGCGGCAATCAGCGGAAAATCGTTTTCCTCGCGCGCAGCCTGAGCTTTCCCGAAGAGATTGATTCGCTGGTTGAGCGTCTGTCGACTTCGGCGAAATCCAGTTCGCCACCGCGTCTTCGCGACGGCCGATGGGTCCGCTGAGGCAATGGTGACGGAAAAGATCCATGGAGCCGTGCTGATTGTCGCGACGAATCGCGACGACCGTCGCTTGCTCTTCGAGGCGCTGGATACCCAGGAATTCGACGCGATCTACACCGCAAAGGATATCGGTCAGGCACGTACGTTTCTGGCCCAGGAACCGCATATCGACCTGGTTCTGCTGGAGTTTCTCGGTAAAGGAGCGGATGCGCTGTCGTTTTGTGCCGAGCTGCAAAGCTATCGACCAAGCTCGCTCGTTCCGGTGATCGGAATCTTGGCTGCGGAGCCGTCAATCCAGTTGGGGCCAGATTGCAGCCTCCCGGTCGGGGTCGTTGATTGGATTTCCAGCCCGGTCGACCCTGTCGAGGCATTGCGGCGGATCAATGCCCAGTTGTCCGAAAGCGTGGTCGGTGATGCCAGCGTGCCGCTTCAGCAAGGAACGATGGAGCATCCTTACGTTTTTGAATGCTCCCTGGACGAATTGGCCGTCGTCGATGCGAAATCCGGTCGCATCCTTGACGTCAATCCAAGTTTCGTCGCACGCAGTGGGTTTACCCGGATCCAGGTGCTGGGTAGTCGAATCGAAACACTTGACGCCATCCTCGCGGCGGACCTGCGCTCGGCGGTCAATCTCAAACTCTCCCGCGAGGGAGCTACCTCGTTCCGCGCTCAGAAGCCACGTGCCGATGGTGGTTCCTACGCCGTCGATGTTGACGTGCAGACCTCGCATCGTGATGGCGAGGCGATTCATTTGTATGCGTTTCGCGAGCTTGGAGAGCTGGGCAGGTATGCAGAAGCGCTTGAAGTCATCTCGAATCTGAGTCTGGCCGGCGGCGGTGAAGAGGGCATCAACGCAGTCATCCATAGTCTTATCGACTGGTTGCGACTGGATTTCGCAGCGCTGATTTCGTTGCGACTTGAGCAGGGCAGCGAAATGCAGCCCTTGCTGGTCTTTCATCGGCTGAGTCCGTCGGAGGAAATGTCAGACCCGATGCGCATGGCATCACTCAAAAAGACTCTGGATGGTGAAGAGGTCGTGATTCTTGCGGATGCTTGCCGTAACCATGCCGAAGATGAGTTCGTCGTTGAGCAAGGCTACGAATGTTTGATTTGCCTGCCGTTGTGCGACGAGCGCAAAGTCGTGCTCGGCGCGCTTGTTGTCGCACGTAGCGAACCGTTTTCGCATCCTTCACCGATGATCGAAGGACTGCGCGCGGTGGCACACCGTCTTGCGCTTGAGCTCGAGCTGCGCCGGGCCCGCGAACAGGGCAGGGTGCGCGGCTTGCAGGATGCCTTGACGGGGTTGCCCAATCGATTGTTGTTCAACGATCGACTTGAGTCGGTCATCCAGGAAGCGCATCGAACTGGCGAGATGTTCGCCGTACTATTTGTCGATCTGGATCGATTCAAGAATATCA
>JBDSPX010000080.1:0-3359 GCA_039930065.1 Dokdonella sp. | reverse complement strand
ATGGTGATCGACGGCGCCAGCCAACCTGGCAGCACACTCAATACCTCGGACACGGCATTCGATGCCCATATTTGCGTCGTCATCGCAGCCAGTCCAGAGATCGCGAGCGTGAACCAGGCGCTGTTGGTGCTCGCTCCGAACCCGACTGCGGTGACGGTTCGCGGCCTCGGATTTTCGGGAATCGTCAGTCCGCTGATCTTTTTTTCGGGAAGTGGCCATCGCGTCATGGGCAATCAATTCGGCGGCTCACTCCCGAGTGGCCCATTGTTCGTGCAATTGAATCCCAACAACATCAGCGTGTCATTTTCCGGCAGCAGTAACCGTTCGATCATCGGCGGCCCTGATCGGATCGATCGCAACGTGATAGCAGGCGCCGCCGGCTTCACCGGGATCGGTATTCTTGTGGGTGGCGTGCAAAACCAATCCACCGAGATACGCAACAACCTGATCGGCATCAATCGAGGCGGCTTGACTGCCGCTCCCCTTGGTCAGGGAGTCGTTGCCGTGGGCCCAGGGCATGTCATCGTCGATAACCGTATCGGTGGATGCAGCACTGACGCGATCCGCCTTGCGACTGCGGACCACGTCACCGTGCAGAACAACGAGATCGGCGGACTGTTGCCGAACGGTGTCGGCATCATTCTCAACGCGGGCTCATCCTCCAACACAATCGGCGCCGTCGCAGCGGAAACCGGCCGCGGCAATCGGATATCGAATAATCTTGATGGTGCCATTTGGATTGATGCGACGGCAGGCATCTTCAATCGCGTACGCGACAACCAGCTCCTTGTTGTGGAGTCGCCGGCCGATGCGGACGTCATGGTTCTTGATCTCGGCGCGCAAGGCGCCGATGCAAACGATCCGGGCGACGGTGATAGCGGCCCAAACAACCGGCTCAACTACCCCGAACTGTCAAATCCGGTCCGTGCGGGCAATACGATTTCGTTCACCGCCAGTATCGATGTACCCGCGGGAAACTACACGATGGATGTCTATACGGCCGGTAGCTGCTTGACCAACGGTCGCGCGATGGCCGATCGGAAACTGCTCACGTCAAATTTTTCCAAACCGCAGTCCGGAGTGATGACGGTCCCCGTTACCTTGCCTGCGAACGCGCTGAGCCCGTCTGTTCTCGGAGCCACGCTGACCGATAGCGGCGGCAACACTTCCGAGATGTCCAACTGTCTCGACATCGACCGAATCTTTGCTGACGACTTCGAGTAAACCAAGGATAATCCATCATGGCACAAGTTAAATATTCGAAAGCGTTGGTTAAACGAGCGATCCGACATCAAGTACGAAAAGCGTTGGGAACGCTCTACTGGATTGCCCTCGCCTTACTCGGTGCGTCGTTTGTTTTTGGGGTAATCAGAGGGCAGCACGATTGGTTTTTTGGTTTGACCGGAACCATCCTAGTGCAGGCTTGCCTGGTGCCGCTGATCGCCATCCGGATGAGGACGAACGCTTCGCTGGCTAGGCTGATTGCCCTCGGCGGGGAGGGTGTTTCGATCGACATGAACTCTGGAAGGTTCCGCGCGATTTCAGCGCTCGGCAGCATTGACTTGCCCTTGAGCAGGATCACGACGGTGACTTGTTCGCCGGACTACTGGCTACTGAAGTCAGGTCGCAGCACTATGATGATGCTTCCTACCGCGGACATTCCGTGGCCCACGGTGGACGCCTGGCTCAACGAACTGCGAAGGGCAGGCGCCAAGGTGGAGTAGGGGTAACTTGCGCCTGGCCCCTCGTCTGATCCTGGACATGGAATCCGCTGCGCCAAGCGATCTCCTGTGTTTGGCAAGGTTCAAGGCACGAGCAAAAAAACAGATTGGAATGACTGACTCTTATCGATTCAAGCAGGCGTACGCCAAGGCTTTGAGGAATGATCAAGGCAAGTGGAATCCAGAGCTGCGGGTGCGATCCTGAAAGAAATTCGATGGACACGCAACGATCACGGGCTGACACTCACTGGACTGCACATCGAGCACCTTCATGAAGATTGATACGACGCTTGATGCCGCACGCTGGGCTCGCCTGAAAGATCATCTCGCCGATCTTGCCTCGCTGTCTCCCGACGAGCGCAACAAGGCGCTCGAAGCGCTCGATGTGGATGCCGATGACCGCCGTTGGTTGGAGGATCTCGCCAACCCATTGCTTTCCGGTGATCAACGACTCTCGGGCTCGCATCCATCTGCGCGCGCTGCAGTGGAGACCGAAAAGCTGCGCTGGCGGCACGGTGAAACCATCGGTCGATACCGCATCGAATCATTGCTCGGGCGCGGCGGCATGGGTGAGGTGTATGAAGCTCGCTCGCTCGACAATGACCAGATTGTCGCCCTCAAAGTGCTTCGCGCTGGTCTCGACCAGAAGGACTACGCACGTTTTTCCGAGAACGAGCAACGCGCGCTCCGTCGTCTTGATGACCCGCGTATAGCAAAGTTCCTTGAGGCGTTTATTGATGCTGATGGTGGTCCTTGCCTGGTTCTCGAATGGGTCGACGGTGAGCCTTTGCAATCCTACTGTCGCGGCCGACGATTCAATGTGGATTCCCGTTTGCGATTGTTTGTTGAGGTCTGTCACGCGGTCGCCAGCGCGCACCAGCAGTTGGTGGTGCATCGCGATCTCAAGCCAAGCAACGTTCTGGTGACGCCGGACGGTCAGGTGAAGTTGCTGGATTTCGGTGTCTCAAAGTTGTTGGATCGCGAAGAGACGGGGTCCAGGACGCAGACTCACGGGCATCTGTTTACCCTCGACTACGCAGCCCCCGAACAGGTATTGCACGAACCGGTTTCCACAGCGACCGATATTTACGCGCTCGGTGTCCTCCTGTTCCGCTTGCTGACGGACGTTTCTCCCTACCCGCAACGCGACGGCCGCTCTCTGGTCAAGTCCGTACTTGAAGAATCTCCGCAGAAGATTTCGGAAGCGCTTGTTCGTTCGCGCTCGGCAGGCAAGGAACCTCCGACGGGTTCCATTGATGCTGATCTCGATCGGGTCATCGGTCGCGCCATGGACAAGGACGCGAAGTCGCGCTATCGCAGCGCCCTTGAACTGGCCCTCGATGTGCAGGCAGTTCTCGACGGTCGACCGATCAGTGGCGGCGGCAGTACGCGCTACCGATTCTCCAAATTCGTAAGACGAAATCGAGCATCCGTCGTGGGCGCCATAATTGCGCTTGCAGCCATAGTCGGAGCAGCCATCTTCAGCGTGCACGAAACCCGCCTGACCGCTCGTCACGCCCACGAAGCCGATGTCGCCAACCGATTCCTGCTCACTGCGCTCGATCTGACCGACAAGTTCAGCAGCAGCAATCCTGGCGATGTCACCCTCGGCGAGGTGCTCGAGCGTGCCGTGGCCAA
>JBDSPX010000079.1:0-8112 GCA_039930065.1 Dokdonella sp. | reverse complement strand
TCATGCAGATTGTCGAGCGCCCGCATATTCGGCGTGGACAGGCGTCGGCCAATTTCGACAGCGAAGGCGTGGCCACGCGCGACTCGGATCTGATTACCAATGGTCGCCTGGCTCGTTACGTGCTCGGCAGCTATTCGGCGCGCAAGCTCGGACTCCGCAGCACCGGCAATGCAGGTGGTGTGCACAATCTCATCGTCAGCACCGGTGAGGAAGATTTTTCAGCCTTGCTCAAGCGCATGGGCACTGGGCTAGTGGTCACGGAACTCATGGGGCAGGGCGTATCCCTTCTGACCGGCGACTATTCGCGCGGTGCTTCGGGATTCTGGGTTGAGAATGGCGAGATTGCCTATCCGGTCGAGGAAATCACGATCGCTTCGAACCTGCGCGAGATGTTCGCCAACATCGTTGCGATTGGCAGCGATGTCGATCATCGCTCGCATATTTTGACCGGCTCCATCCTGCTCGATCGTCTGACCGTCGCCGGTGCATGACCTTCAGGCCTTGAAATAGGTGTTTTGCAGTCCTACTGTTGTAATACAGTCGTCAACGCAGGAGAGTCGCATGAACGTCGAAGTTGAACCACAGGTCAGCCCGGACCAGGAAGTTGTTCCCGTTGGCGATGAGCGCACCTGGGCTTTGCTGGCGCACTTGTCCGCGTTCAGTGCATTCATCGTGACGGGCGTGGGTGGTGTGCTTGGCCCGTTGATCATCTGGTTGGTCAAGCGCGACACGCTTCCGTTTGCAGCCGATCAGGCCAAGGAGGCCTTGAATTTCAATATCACAGTGTTGATTTCTGCAGCAGCATTGGTGCTGTTCTCGATTATCACCGTTGGAATTGGTCTGCTGATCACGGTGCCGTTGGGTTTTGCGCTGTTCTTTTACTGGCTGATCTTCACGATCATCGCCGCCGTAAACGCCAACAACGGTGTGCGTTACCGCTATCCGCTGACTTTGCGTCTGGTTCAGTAGGGTCGCGCCAATGGCGCGGGAATAGAGAATCGGGAAACGGGAATGGTAAAAGCGCGGCTTCGCAAGCGTGTAGCGTCAGCTTTCCCGTTCCGCAATAAAGCGGGCGAGCTCACGTAGATTTTCGGCGGATTCGCCGAGCGGAGCGATCACGTTGAGCGCTTCCTCGGTCAATTCGGCGAGCAAGGCCGCCGACGCCTTGAGGCCAAGGATGGCGGGGTAGGTGGGCTTGGACTGGGCGGCATCCTTGCCGAGGGTCTTGCCGAGCTGTTCGGAGTTGCCCTGGACATCGAGGATGTCGTCGCGAATCTGGAACGCCAGGCCGACGCAGTGGCCGTAACGCTCCAAAGCGTCCAGCGTTCCGAAATCGGTACAGCCTGCCGCGAGCGCGCCTAGCCTCACCGATGCGCGGATCAAGGCGCCGGTTTTGTGCACATGCATGCGCTCGAGCTCGGCGGCGGTAAGGCGCTGGCCGACGGCTGAAAGATCGAACGCCTGTCCGCCGGCCATGCCATGCGATCCGCAGGCGTTTGCGAGAACGCGCAGCATGTCCAGACGTGTCTTTGCGTCGATACCGGCGATTTCGTCATCGGCGAGAACTTCAAACGCGAGTGCCTGCAGGGCATCGCCCGCGAGAATGGCCATCGCTTCGCCAAACTCGATGTGACAGGTTGGTCTGCCGCGGCGCATCGCATCGTCGTCCATCGCAGGAAGATCGTCATGGACCAGCGAGTAGGCATGAATGATCTCAACCGCGACCGCAGCCGAATCCAGACGGGGCAGCGGCGCTCCGAACGCCACGCCGGTGGCATAGACAAGTAGCGGCCGCATGCGCTTGCCGCCACCCGTAACTGCGTAATGCATCGCTCGGTGGAGTTCAACCGGAGGTTGCTGCACGGCAGGCAGAGCGCGTACGAGTGCTTCATCGGCATGCAGTGCCAAGGCGCGCAAATTCGCCGACAGGTCGATCGCGGGAGGGGCGGTAGTGATGGCAGGTTCCTGCGCGGCAGCCGCGCGGCGTGCGTGGGAATAGCTACGGAGTGTCAGGTTCGAACGGCTCGGCGGATTCGGGCCGACTCGGATCGATCAATTGCTTGACCCGTAGTTCGGCCTGCTCGAGCGCGCCTTGGCAACTGCGATAGAGGGCGACGCCACGCTCGAAGGATTTCAGCGAATCGTCGAGTCCCATCTCGCTTTCTTCCATGCGTGAGACAAGCTGTTCGAGTTCATCGAGGGACTGCTCGAATTCGGCGACTTGATCTGGATTGTGCGGAGTGGTTGATGACATGCGCAGAAGGCTAGCCTGTGGTCATTGAACGGTCAATGCGTGATTCCACTGCAAGCGCCGATCGAGACGCGTGAACTCGGCACGGCCAAGCGCGCTTTGCCAGAGATCGCCGACCGAGAGCAAGTCGCCCTGATGGTTCAATATCATCGGGATTCGGCCGCGTTGCCAGGGCGGAATGCCCGCTTCCTGGAACAAGTCACGAAGTTCACGATGGTGGTTGCCAGCAACGAGGCGCAGGCGCTCGCCACCTTGGCGGAAGCGCACGAGCAGGTGATCCGCTTTCGCCAAGGGACGCGCAAGCCCTGTCGGATTTTCCAGCAGCAGTGTGCCGAGCGAAGCCGGCAATGCCAGTGGCTGACCATCCCAAATAATTTCCCAACCGGGCTTTGGCATCTCCAGCGGCGGCATCGCATAGAGCAGTTCGCGATAGCGATGCAATTCGGTGCCCGGGAAGCGGACACACGGCAGCTTGTCTTCACGAGCCGTTTTGAGCTGACGTTCGAGCTCGCCGACCTGGTGCTGATTGGGCTGCGCAAGATCCAGATTGCGCAGCCATAGACGCAAAACCGGATCGCGCAATGCATCAGGAAGATCAAGCCAGCCCTGATAGTGAAGGGTGGCGGGATCGAGTCCCTGCAGGCTCGCTAGCGCGCGGCTCGATTCGGTATCGATGAAATCGACAGCGGCACGGATCCAGTTCGCACTCTGGCAGATACTGGCGTCCGCCGTGGGCCAGCGACCGCGCAAGCCGGGCAGCACATCCTGACGCAGGAAGTTGCGTTCGATCCGGATGTCTTCATTGCTAGGATCATCGATCCATTCGAGCTGGTGGCGTTGGGCGTATTGCCGTAGATCATCACGCGGGACATCAAGCAACGGGCGCCAGGCCCAGGCCTTGCCGAGACGACGAAGGCGACGCATCGCCGCCAATCCTTGCGGTCCCGAGCCGCGCAAGAGTTTGAGCATCACCGTTTCGGTTTGATCATCGCGATGATGGGCGAGCGCAAGAATTTCGTTTTCGCCAAGCGCACGTTCGAATGCCGAATAGCGTGCGCTTCGCGCGGCTGCCTCGGGGCCGAGGCCTCGAGCGGTTTCGACCGCAGTGCGCATGATCTGCAAAGGCACATCGAGTTGCTGCGTGATTTGCGCGCAGTGCATGGCCCAGGCGCCGCTGCGAAGATTCAGGCCATGATCAACATGGATCGCGCGCAGGCCGCGCTCGCGCACTTCGGGTGAACTCGCAAGCAGATGCAGCAGTGCCGAGGAATCAAGGCCACCACTGAAAGCAATCGCGATGGGCCCGGCCGGAAGCATGGCCAGATCCGCATCGATCATGCGCAACAGACGCTGGTCTGATTCCATCCCCGGCAGTACCCGATCAATTCCAGGAACAGACCACCTTGCCACATTGCCCTGCTTCCATCAGGTCGAATCCTTTCTGGAATTCGTCGATGTGAATCTGATGAGTCAGCACTTTTTGCAGGGGGAATCCACTCAGTACCATTTGCGTCATCTTGTACCAGGTCTCATACATGCGTCGGCCATAGATGCCTTGCACGGTCAGGCCCTTGAAGATGATCTTGTCCCAGTCGATGCCGGCGCCGCGCGGAAGGATGCCGAGCAAGGCGATCTTGCCGCCGTGATACATGCATTCGAGCATGTCGTTGAAGGCGCGCGGATTGCCGCTCATCTCCATGCCGACATCGAAGCCTTCGATGTGCAAATCCTTTACGACATCGAGCAGGGATTGCTTGGAAACGTTGACCACGCGCGTCGCGCCCATGTCGGCGGCGAGTTTGAGCCGGTAATCGTTGACATCGGTGACGACCACATTGCGCGCGCCGACATGCTTGGCGATGCCGGCGGCAATGATGCCGATCGGACCTGCGCCGGTAATCAGCACATCTTCGCCAATCAGGTCGAATTCGAGCGCGACGTGGGCGGCATTGCCATAGGGATCGAAGAATGCAGCCAGCTCGGATGGAATCTGATCCGGTATCGGCCACAGGTTAGAGGCAGGTACCGAAATATACTCGGCGAACGCACCATTGCGATTGACGCCGATTCCGACCGTGTGCGGACACAGGTGCTGGCGACCCGCGCGGCAATTGCGGCAGACGCCACAGACGATATGTCCTTCGGCGGAGACGCGCTGACCGATCTCATAGCCGCGTACCGCGGCGCCGACTTCGACAATGCGGCCGACAAACTCGTGGCCGATGACCAGGCCCGGCTTGATCGTGCGTTGTGACCATTCATCCCACAGATAGATATGCAGATCGGTTCCGCAAATCGCGGTTTTCTCCAGCTTGACCAAAACGTCGTTCGGGCCGATTTCCGGTAGTGGAACCTGCTCCATCCAGATTCCCTTTTCCGCTACGCGTTTGACCAGCGCTTTCATCGTGTTTGACATGAGATGCACCTCGAAATCAGAGGCGCATTATACGGCGATCTGGGGGGCATGATTCACTGCGTCACGCGCTTGAGTCAGGAAACGGGCAGTGGGCCTGCGCTGCTCTGAGTTTCATTGAATCCAAGCAGATCGAATACGGCCTTCTGCGGCATCGAGCGATGGAAGTGGAAGCCTTGCAGGCGATCGCAGCCAGCAGATTGGAACCAGGCCAGTTGCGCTGCGCTTTCAATGCCTTCCGCGACCACCTCGAGGCCAAGGCTGTGGGCGAGAGCAAGCATCGCCCGCACAATCGCGGCATCACGCGGATCGACGAGAACGTCGACAACGAAGCTGTGGTCGATCTTGATGCCGTCAAAAGGAAGTTGTCGCAGATGCTTGAGTGATGAGAAGCCGGTGCCGAAATCATCGAGCATCACGCGCACGCCAAGCTCGCGCAGGCGCTCGATGCTGATCGCCGCATGCTCGGGCTGTTGCAGCGCAATGGATTCGATGATCTCGATCTCGAGGCAGGACGGCGCCAGTCCGGTCTGGTCGAGCAGCGACTGGATGAGATCGGGAAACCGCCGGCGCTGAAAACTGTAGGCCGAAACATTGACGGCAATAGTCAGCGGTTCGCGTCCCGGCCGCTGCCATTCACATGCGGATTTGCACGCCTGCTCAAGCACCCAGTTGTCGAGAGTCTCGACCAAGCCGAGAGGTTCAAGTTCGGCGATAAAGGCATCGGGCAGCAGACGTCCACGTTGCGGGTGTTGCCAGCGCACCAAGGCCTCGAAGCCGCAGACCTGCATACTCCAGCCATCGAGAATAGGCTGGAACTCGAGGACCAGCTCATTGTTGAGGAACGCGGTACGCAATTCCGACTGCAATTGGAGGCGCGATTGCGCGGCTACATCGAGATCGGGTGCGTAAAGTCGGTAGCGCATAGCACCTTCGCTTTGAGCGCTTGCGCGCGCCATCTCGGCGCAGGATTGCAGCGCCTCGGGCGTGTTTGCATCGTGCGGTGCGAGGGCGATGCCAACGCTCGCTTCGAGAGCCAGTTCATGGCCATTCGAAAACATCGGCAAGGCGAGCGCGGTCAGGATTTGTTCGGCAATGCGTTGAGCGCCATTGCCGGGCTTGACTCCGGCGCCATGCACGGCGATGTGGTCTGCACCGGGGCGCGCTGCAACGAGGCCGTTCGCCCGAGCCACATCTTCAATGCGCTCGGCACTCGTCGCCAAGGCGACATCGACGCCATCCATGCCGGCGGCGACCGCGATATTGCCGAGATTGTCCAGGCGCACCAAAAGCAAGCTGGCGCCGTCCGGGTTCTGCATTTGCTGGCCGAGATGGCTGAGCATTTGTGAGCGATTCGGTAACCCGGTCAATTGGTCGAAAAGGCGAAGGTGCTCGGCTGCGTCGGTGGCGCTTTCGGCGCGGTCGCGTTCGTTTTCCAGCAACCAAATGACCAGACCATAGCCGATGAAAAGCTGGGTGATCAGACCCAATACGTTGATTTGTCGAGCCCAGGGCCAGAGTGGTTCGCCGAGCACTTGCATCACATAGCTCGCAAAAGCCTGCAGCAAATCCGCCCCGTAGAGGCACAGCGCAAAGGCGGTGAGTTGCTGGCCGAGTCGGCCGATGGGCCAGCGTCTTGCGATCGCCAATCCCATGCTCAATGCAGCGACTCCGGTGATCAGATAGCGCAAGCCAACGCGCATGAACAAGCGTTCTTGACTCATCACTGGATCGAATGCGAAGGCGAGTCCACTGACCAGCCCGAGCACGCACGCCAGTGCGAGGGCACGCAGGATCTGGCTTCGCGTCCAGCGCTGAGTGCGCCAAATTGCCAGCGTGCCCATGATCAGCGCTGCCACTTGCGAGTAGGCGGCGATCAGCGAAAGACAGGTCAGTCCGAGGCGTAGCGGATGCGCTGCGGCAAAGTGGGAGACCAGAAGCCATGAGGCGCCCGCCGTTGCCAGATAGATGGCAAGTGCGAGGAAACTGTAGGACCAGAGCAGCAGGTGATCGCGGCGAAACAGACGATAGTAATGCGCGAAGACTATGCTCTGGGTGAGCGCAATCACTGATCCTGCAAAGAACAACATCAGGTCAAGGATGGCCCATTCATTCATTAATTTATCGCCGGCAACAGCAGTCGTGGATCCTAATGGGAGCCTAGCTGAACGCACAAGTCAAAGATTTTTCGATGTACCCGTGATGGCGACTGGTTGAGTTAGCCGACTTTGCAGGACATCAGCCCGCATCAGCAACGATTTTTACGCAGTTACCTTAGTATCACTGCATGAATAAGGAAGATGCTCGAGCGCCAATCATTTTTCTCATGGGCCCAACCGCATCGGGCAAGACGGCGCTCGCCTGCGAATTGGCATCGCATCATCCGATCGAACTGATCAGCGTGGATTCGGCACTCGTGTATCGCGGAATGGATATCGGTACAGCCAAGCCGGACGCGCAGATGCTCGAACGTTTTCCGCATCGGCTCGTCAACATTCGCGACCCGCAAGAGATTTACTCGGCCGCCGATTTTCGCGCGGATGCGCTGCGTGAAATCGAGCGAATCATCGGCCGCGGCCGAATTCCGCTGTTGGTAGGTGGGACAGGTCTGTATTTCCGTGCACTTGATCGGGGACTTTCAGCGTTGCCCGAAGCCGATGCGGAGGTTCGCGCTGATCTCGCCCGTGAGGCCGTGCAAGCGGGCAAGGAATCCTTGCATGCCCGTCTCGCCGCACTGGATCCCGTCACTGCGATGCGACTCAACGTCAACGACATTCAGCGGGTGCAGCGGGCGCTGGAGGTCATCGCACTGAGTGGACGGCCGTTGTCCGAGATGCAAGGCGCTCCGAAAACCCGGTTACCTTATAAAATCCTCAAGCTTGCTCTGCTGCCGACTGATCGAGCACCGCTTCATGCACGCATCGCCAACCGTGTCGATGCGATGCTTGAGGCCGGCCTCGTCGCCGAGCTTGGGCAGCTGCGAGAGCGGCCAAGCTGGTCGCCAGATTTGCCTTCGATGCGCGCCGTGGGCTATCGACAAGGTTGGCCTTATCTTGAAGGTTCCTGCAGTCTGGATGACTTCCGCATCAAGGCCATCCATGCGACGCGCCAGTTGGCCAAGCGCCAGATCACCTGGCTGCGCTCCGAGCTTGATGCCTTGACGTTCGATCCTGATGCCGCTTCGGCCGCGGATAAGGTCGAATTCGCGGTTGACCGCTTTCTGGATCTGCAAAATTGAGGCCAGGCCGACATTCTATTCGGTCGGCCATTGGTTTAAGATCCACATCCACTAACGGGACACCAGCGGGTTGGACGCACTCATTGTCTGACCCAGCCGCAACGGCATGGTGCTTTTTTCCCGGCTCGGGGCGTGTCAACGGAGAATAATAATGTCCAAAGGACAGACGCTGCAGGATCCTTTCCTCAATGCACTTCGGCGCGAGCGCGT
>JBDSPX010000078.1:0-4426 GCA_039930065.1 Dokdonella sp. | reverse complement strand
TGCGGTGAAACCAAGGCGGACGAAACGTGTTTTCGGCGCACAGCCAACGCGGGGGGAAAATCGCGAAATCGATATTTGCGGTACCCGGCGTATCACTGGCCGAGGTAAGCACGGTGAAAATCGAGGGATCGGGATGGTCGTAACTGATCGATCCAATCGTGTTGAAGCGGCGCAGGTCGTAGCGATATGGCGCGTGGTTGCCGTGCCAGGCAACCACATCGAGCGGTGAATGTCCGATCGAAGCACGCCACATACCGCCCTGGAATTTCGCGATGAGTTCGAAATCACCCTCGATGTCCTCGAAGGCCGCAAAGGGGGTCTCAAAGTCGCGTGGATTGGCCAGGCCATTCGAGCCTATGGGTCCAAGATCGGGCAATTGCAAAGCGCTGCCGAAATTCTCGGCGACATAACCACGCGATTCGCCATCTGGAAGATCGACACGGAAACGAATTCCGCGTGGAATCACTGCGATCTGTTGAGGCTCGATCTCGATCACGCCGAGCTCGGTGTTCAAGACCAAACGACCCTGCTGCGGCACGATCAACAACTCGCCATCGGCATCGTAAAAGTAGCGGCCGTGCATCGAACGGTTGGCTGCATAAAGGTGAATGCCGATACCGCTCTGCCCCGCCGCTCCGCCATTGCCCGCCATGGTCTGCAGACCATCAATGAAATCGGTTGCTACCGTCGGCACAGGCAACGGATCCCCACGCAATTGATTCGGCGTCGCCGGCATCTCTTCAAATCGATTATGGAACCGTGGTGATTCCATCGCGACAAATGGCTTGTGCATCGAGGCCGGGCGAATGCGATAGAGCCAGCTGCGTCGATTGTGTGAACGCGGCGCCGTGAATGCCGTACCTGAAATCTGCTCGGCATAAAGACCAAACGCCACGCGCTGCGGCGAGTTGCGACTCTCGGGCAGCGCCCCCTGCAGCGCTTCCGTCGCGAATTCGTTGCCAAATCCTGTTTGATAATTGAGCGTCATGGATGATCTCCCGGCACGTCATAGACCCGCATTCAAAAGGTCCAAGGAACAGTCTTTACCAAAGGATAATTTTCGGAAGTATCAGGCTAGAGCACGCCGCGGCGCATCTGATCGCGCTCGATCGATTCGAACAGAGCCTGGAAATTGCCTTCGCCAAAACCCGGATTGCCCTTGCGCTGGATAATCTCGAAGAAGATCGGACCGATGCAGTTCTGGGTGAAGATCTGCAGCAACAATTTCTTTTTCGTTTCGGTATCGGCGTCGATGAGAATCTTGTTGTTCGACATGCGCGACACATCCTCGCCATGGTTCGGGATGCGCTCGTCGACCACATCGTAGTAGGCATCTGGCGTGTCGAGAAAGGTTACGCCCTGCGCGCGCATCGCCTCGATCGTCGCGTAGATGTCATCGGTGAAGCACGCAATGTGCTGGATGCCCTCGCCCTTGTATTCGTTGAGGTACTCGTTGATCTGGGATTTTTCGTCGGACGATTCGTTGAGCGGAATGCGTACCATGCCATCCGGCGCAGTCATCGCCTTCGATACCAGACCCGTCTTCGCGCCCTTGATATCGAAATAGCGAATCTCGCGGAAGTTGAACAGCCGCTCGTAGTAATCCGACCACTTCTGCATGTTGCCGAAGTATAGGTTGTGCGTAAGATGATCGATGAAGGTCAGGCCGAATCCTTTCGGATTCTGGTCCGCACCATCGATGGGTGCGTAGTCCGCCGCGTAAATGTCGCCTGCATCGCCATACCGATCGACGAGATAAAGCATGCAATCGCCGATGCCTTTCACCACGGGTGCCTCAACCGCCTTGCTCGCGACCTTGTGGTCAATCGCTTCACCGCCGTTGGCGATGACTTTCGTGCACACCTGATCGGCCGGCTGATTGACGCGAATCGCGAAACCGCAGGCGCTGGGGCCATGGCTCTTGGCGAAATCTGCGGCAAAGGAATCCGGATCTTCGTTGATCAGAAAGTTGACTGTGCCCTGACGATAGACCGTAATCGGTCGACGCTTGTGCTTGAGTACGGGGATGAAACCCATCTTGCGAAAATAGTCGTGCAGTTTCTGCGGTTCCGGCGAGGCGAATTCGACGAATTCAAAGCCATCGATTCCCATCGGATTCTCGAACGTCGTAACCTGCATGCCCGTGTTGGAGGTTTGGAGTTGAGCGTTCATGACGATTTCCTCGATACCTGCGCGGACTGCGCACTGAACTCCTTATTTTAGTTACACCTGAAACCAACTGCAAGAGGCTTAGCAATGTCCGGTCATGCCCTATTAGAGCTTGAGTCATTCCTGCCTTATCGACTTTCGGTATTGTCGAACACGCTTAGCCAAGCGATTGCGAAGGTTTATGACAAGCGCTTCGACCTTTCGGTAACCGAATGGCGGGCCATGGCCGTTCTTGGCTATCGCGCCGATATTTCCGCACGAGAAGTGGCGGAACGCACGGCGATGGACAAGGTGGCGGTCAGTCGTGCAGTTGCCCGACTGCTCAAGAAAGGTCATATCGAACGCGGTACGGCGCGCCACGACAAGCGTCAATCCGTGCTGCGGCTTTCCGAGGAAGGCTGGAAAATCTACGACCAGGTCGCGCCGCTCGCGCTGGACCATGAGCAGCGTCTGCTTGCCCATCTCGATGTCGAAGAGCGCGCGTGGCTGACGCGGATTCTCGATACCTTGTGGAAAGCGGAGTTGGCGGAGTCGATGCGCTAAAGCAATAACGAAGCAGCGACGCGAGATCCATCGAAGAATCACGCGCAGCGATTCGCATTGCCCTTTGTAGGAGCCCGTTTTTTTACGGGCGATGCACTATTTCCGCAACGGGCCAGAAAAGCTCGCCCCTGAAGGGGCTCCTACAAATGGTTGGCGTGTTCCTACTTCACACCGTGCATCCATTTCTGGATCAGTGGGGCAATCAGGAATAGCAGGACGCCGGCACCCACCAGCGCATAGAAGCCGAACGTGTAGCCCGCGTGCGCCGAGGCCACGGTCATACCGCCTTCGCCGCTGACCTGGCCTGCGAAGATGCCAGCGAGATTATTGCCGATGGCAATTGACAGAAACCAGCAGCCCATCGCGAATCCGGTCAATTTGGCCGGCGCCAGCTTGGTCGTCATCGACAAGCCAATCGGTGACAAACAGAGCTCGCCTACCGACTGGATCACGTAGACCATGAACAATGTCCAGAAAGGAATCTTGCCTGCATCATCGACCATGCTTTTGAGCGCGACCATCAGCAGCAGAAAAGCGAGACCGTTGAAGATCAGACCAAGGCCGAATTTGCGTGGAATGGTCGGATTGTTCTTGCCCATGCGCACCCACAGCCATGCGAGGATCGGCGCAAGCGCGATGATCGCGACCGAGTTGACCGACTGGAACCATGACACCGGAAAATCATTGGTACCAGCCATCGCGTTGAACAAGCCAACCATGCCGATATCACGATCGACGATCTTGTCGGCGAGAAAGTTGAACGAGCTGCCAGCCTGCTCGAAAAACATCCAGAACAGCACGTTGAATACGAAGATCGTCAACATCGCGAGCACCTTGTCACGCGGCACCGTACCTTCGCGCGCACCTTCGCGGAAGAGCATCACCGCCGGCACCACAAACAAGGCCATCAGAACGTATTGAAGTATCGATGCATCGATCGTCAGCAGCGCATAGAAAACCGGAATACCAATTGCGACGCCACCAAGCAGAACGAGCGAAACGTTACGCAAGCTGGCTTGATGCTCGGCATGCAAGCCGACCCCTTTGAGCTGTCGACGTCCAAACCAAAACCAGATAAAGCTCAAGATCATTCCAATACCAGCCGAAATGAAGACGATCTTGTAGGCCGGCATATCTTCGATACCAAACAACTTCTTGGCCAGATACTGGGTGACAAGCGGTGCCAGCAAGGCACCCAGATTGATGCCCATGTAGAAGATCGTGAAACCGGAATCGCGGCGCTCATCACCTTGCGCGTATAGTTTTCCGACCAAGGTCGAAATGATCGGCTTGAACAGACCATTGCCGACGATCACCGTCGCCAGACCCAGCTTGAACATCGACTCAGACGGCAAGGCCAGCAAAAACAAACCTGTTGCCATGACCACTGCGCCGAGCAGGATGGACCGCTGATGGCCGATCAACTTGTCGGCGATATAACCACCGAAGATTGCACCCGCGTAAACGAGCGCGAGGTAGGCACCATAAAGTTCGCTGGCCGGCTTTTCGCCCGATGCGTCGCCACCATGAAACTGCGCAACGATGTAGAGAACCATGGCCCAACGGATTCCGTAGAACGCAAAGCGCTCCCAGAATTCCGCCATGAACAACATCCACAGCGGCCGCGGGTGGCCCATGAGCTGAGGGAATTCGGGTGGATTGTCTTCCCGTGTGACCGATGCTGCGTTGCCGCTCATGCACTTCTCCGTCGATG
>JBDSPX010000077.1:0-2819 GCA_039930065.1 Dokdonella sp. | reverse complement strand
CAGGGATGGACTGTCGGCGAACCCCGTAGCAGGCTCGCGCACCTGGAGCACAGGGACTGTGCGTAAGGCGCGAATGTGGGGTGGCCTTTCTTTGGGCCATGTTTCTTTGGCCAAGCACAGAAAGGTGGCTCGCTCGCCTGAGGCGAGTGAAAAAAGGCAGGGATGCCGCGCTCCGAAGGAGCGTGCTCTAAAAGCGAATACCCAAAAACAGAGGCACTGGGCCCCTGCCTGCGCAGGGGCGACGAGAGGCGAGAGGCGAGTGAATATTGCGCATGGATGATGCGCTCCTGAAAAGTGTGCCCTGAAGGCCAAAACGCAAAACCAAAGGCGCTGGCCCCCTGCCGCGTCGAAGCCGAGCCTGTATAGAGCATGTCAAAAGGCAGTGGCAGCGAGCGTTTCCTGGTGAGAATGCGACAGGTTTGCCGCGCTCCGAAGGAGCGCAACAAATGAACCATCGCGACTCAAGTCGCCACCAAAAGGGCATGCCCCTTGCCCTTCTCCCCAATAGCAAGAACAATCCCCGCGGCATGAATGACTCCTCCCCTGTTCTCTCACTCGTCCACGTTTCCCGGAAATTATCCGGGCGCATGATCGTCGAGAATCTCGATCTGAACCTGGAACGTGGCGAGGTGCTCGGTCTGCTCGGTGTCAATGGCGCGGGCAAATCAACCACGTTGCGCATGATGTCGGGCATGCTCGCGCCCAGCTCGGGTCGCGTGATGCTCGATGGCGATGATCTCTACGAAAATCCGCAACGCGCCAAGCGCGACATCGGCTATTTGCCCGAAGATCCGCCACTGTATGGCGAACTCAATGTCGAGGAATACCTGCGCTTCTGCGCACGCTTGCATGGAATCGAGCAGTCAGCGGTCAGTGCCGCCGTGGAGAAAGCTATTGAACGCTGCGAACTCGGAGAGATGCGTCGACGCTTGACGAGCCTGTTGTCGAAAGGATTTCGCCAACGCGTTGGACTGGCCCAGGCGATTGTCCACGAACCCTCACTGATCGTGCTCGACGAACCCGCCTCGGGCCTTGATCCGATCCAGGCGCTGCGCCTGCGTGAGTTGATTCGAACCCTTCGCGAGGACCATGCAGTCGTGCTCTCGACCCATGTGCTTTCGGATGTGCTCGCCTGCTGTGATCGCGTTGCGATCCTGCATCGGGGACGTCTGCGTCATTCGGCCGTGTTGTCGGAAATCGATGCAAGCGGCGCCTTGCGCGTGCATATCGAACGCGACGTGGACAAGGATGCATGGATGCAGATGCCGATCGTTGCGAGTGCGCAAGTCGTCGACACCAGGCGTTGGCGTATTGAACTCAAACAAGGCCGCAGTGCCGTCGAGCTCGCCAAGGCGATCAACGACAGCGGATTCGGATTGCTCGAACTCCGCGCCGACAGCAATGCGCTTGAAGAGATTTTTGTTCGTATCGCCAGTCAGTCAGTCACCACCGAGGCGACGGCATGAGCACGACAAGCCTGATCGCCGGCAACGACATCAAGCGCCAGTTCGCGCAGCCGTTTGCATGGATCCTGCTGGCGCTGACCTGCGCCTTGCTGGCCTGGCAATTCTTGGTCGCGCTGGATGCCTACCTGCGCATTGCACCGAAACTCGACGCCTTGCCGAATTCACAAGGTGCGACCGATCTGATCGCTATTCCACTGCTGCGCAGTCTCTCGGGCTTGCTCATGTTGATCGTGCCTTTGGCGACGATGCAGAGCCTGGCCGGTGAGCGTCGCGCTCACACGCTTCCGCTTTTGCTCGCGGCGGGGGCCGGTAACTTGCGCATCGTTGTGGCCAAGTTCCTCGGCGCATTCACGCTTGTTGCGTTGATTGTGCTGATCGCCGTGTGCATGCCGCTGATGCTTGAACTCGGTACGACGCTGGATCTGGGCCGCATCTTGGCCGCGACACTCGGCCTGCTGCTGTTTGCGGCGAGCCTCACCGCGATCGGCATCGCGTGCTCGGCATGGACGTCGCATCCGGCGCTGGCGGCGGCGGCCGCGCTGATCATCGGCAGTCTGCTTGCGATGATCGACATGGGCGCGCGCTACCAGGGCATCGACAATGCGCTGATCAATTGGTTGTCGCTGTCGACGCATCTGGAGCCGTTCTTCTACGGCCTCGTTTCGAGTATCGACATCGTCTATTTCCTGCTCGTCACGATGCTCGCGCTGCTGTTCGCTGCGCGTCGCCTCGACAGCCTGCGCACGCGGGGCTGAGCGATGAACGAGCGCATGACCAACCTGCTGCATCTTGTCCTGCTCATCGCCGCCGCGATGCTGATCGGTTTCCTCAGCACGCGCTATGGCTTCGTCCATGATTTCAGTCGCACTCAGCGTGCAAGTCTGAGTGCGTCATCGACCAAGCTTCTCGAAACGATGGCAGGGCCGATCGAGATCGTTTCGTATGCGCGCCCGCAAGGCAATCTGCGCAAGACCATCAGCGATTTCGTCGCACGCTACGAACGAGTGAAATCCGACCTGACCCTGACGTTCATCGATCCGGATGCTGATCCTGATGCGATGCGCCAGGCTGGCGTGCAGATCGACGGCGAGATCGAACTCAAATACAACGGTCGCAGCGAACGTCTGAAAATCCTGAGCGAAGCAGAATTGAGCAGCGCCTTGCTCCGCCTGTCACGCGCGCACGAACGCCTCGTCGCGTTTCTCGAAGGCGAAGGCGAACGCAAGCCCGACGGCGTGGCGAACGCCGATCTCGGCCAGTTCGGCGCGACGCTCGCAAAGCGCGGAATCCACGCCATCCATCTCGCGCTGGCAACAACCGGCAAGGTTCCCGACAACGTCGACTTGCTCGTCA
>JBDSPX010000076.1:0-9340 GCA_039930065.1 Dokdonella sp. | reverse complement strand
TCAAGAAGATGTTTCCAAACCTCGATTGGTTCAGCGCGGTGAGCTATAACATGATGGGCGTGCCGACCGCGATGTTCACGCCGCTGTTCGTCATCGCTCGCACGGCCGGCTGGAGCGCACATGTTATCGAACAGCGTATCGACGGCAAGATCATTCGTCCGAGCGCGAATTACACCGGGCCGGAAGATCTAAAGTTTGTCCCAATCGACAAACGTTGACTGGCCTTGCAAAAAAGCCGCGCAATGCGCGGCTTTTTCGTTTCATGCGGTGACGACTCAGTTCAGGCCTTCAGCCATGATCACCTTCTGCACTCCGGTGTCGGCGTCCATGCGCTGATTGAAGGCGGCCAGGTGTTCGAGACCCGACAGATCAAGCTTCATCGCCTTGGCCCACCGGCTGACGACATACAGATACGGATCGGCGATCGAACGCGTTCCGGTCAGCCATTCGCGACCGGCGAGTTGCTCATTCGCTTTCTCGAACAAGCCACGCAATTTCTTGCGCGCGGCGTCCTTGGTCTTTTCGATGGCATCTGCGTCTTCAAGAAACGCCGTGCTGCCGAATAGCGGATGGAATGCGGGATGCACGTCCGCGTTGACAAAAGCAAGCCAGCGATTGATTTCGGCGCGGCTTTTCGCCGAACCATCGCCGCCGAGCTTGCTCTCGGGGTTTTCATCAGCGAGGAAATTCAGGATCGCCGCATTCTGGGTCAGGATCCAGCCGTCGACATCAAGCGCGGGCACCGAGCCGTTCGGATTGATCTTGACGAATTCTTTTTTCAGCTGGTCGCGCGGAACGGCTTCCGCTTCATACGGCTTGCCGATCCATTCGAGAGCGATATGGTCGGCCATCGAACAGGCACCGGGCAGGTAATACAGTTTCATCGGCGAATCCTTGGGTGTGGGGCTCGGAAACCTTGTTCCGGGCCCCATCACTTTCAAGGGTGCGCTATTCGAAGCCGTGATCGAAAATCGAGTCGGGCAGGTCGCCTGGCCCACCGATGAACAGGATGTTGTTGGCGTCATTGCGATAGTTGCCTTGTCGGCTCGCATCGATGTTTAACTCCCAGGTTTCCGCATCGACGCGATGGGCACCGGCAAACGAGTACCAGCCGAATGACATCGCATTGCCCGGGATGCGCGGTCCGTAGTTGCGCCATTTCCAACTCGGTCCGAAATTGGCCCCATGAAAGGTCACGCGCACGGTCGCTTGGCCGCAGTCGGGAAGTGAGAAATTGATCAGTCCCCAAGGCGTATGGCTCGCTGCCGTTCCGATCGGATCCGGTGGGTAGAGATCGGCTGGCTGGTTGGTGCTGTCATTGAGCTGGCTGCATCCGCCCGACATGATTTCGATCGTCGTGCGAACGGTCGTCGCTTCTGCCGCCGATGTTCCCTCTGCGTTGGATGTGCTGGCGGATGAGGTCGATGCCACATTGGTCTGCATGGAATCCTGTATGCCGTCGCCATTGCCATCGCCAGAGAGCACGCTGTTTTCGACGGCTGATGGTGAGCCGTCGGCATCCTCGTCGGGCGTCGCGGTGTATTCCCAGACACCAGCCGTGGTGCCGGCGACAATCCGCGCCGGCGCGCCAAGTGCACGTGGCGGCATGGTCAGAGCGAGGGCTGCGTCTGCGGGCAAACCGATACTCAAGGAGTTCCAGCTGACACCACCATCGGTGCTTCGGTAGACGCCGCCAGGATTCGCCACGCTGCCGCCAGTTCCTGCGTAGACCGTATCGCCACTGCTATCGGCGGAGTCGATGAATAGCGCACGCACGTCCTGGCCGGCAATGCCGTTGCTTGCTTCCACCCAAGTGGCGCCGCCGTTCGTACTTTTGTAGATGCTGCCGACCGCCCCGGTTATTTGAAAACTCGTCGCACCCGCATAAAGAATTTGTGGATTCGCAGGGTTGATGGCCAAGGCCAGTACGTCATAGTTTGAGGTTCCGGCGCCGCCAAATCGTGGCAGTCCATTACTTGAATTGACCCAGGTGGCACCGCCGTCGGTGGATTTGAAGACGCCGTTAGGGGCGGTCGGGAAAGCCCCGCCAAAGGACGAGGCATCCCAAGAAGTCGTCGTGCCGAGATACAACGTCGAAGGGTTGGTTGGGTCGATCACAAGCGGAACAACAATACGGTAGACGTAGTTGAACGTGCCGGGAGGGCCCAGATCTTCAGTCGTTGGTAGTCCATTCTCGGAGGCGCTCCACGATGCGCCGGCATTCGTGCTTTTGTAGACGCGGGCGGACCGATACGGCAGTCCCGGTCCATCCGCGACGCCGCTGCCGACGACATACAGCGTCTGCAGGGGACTCGATCCGGCGACGCAAGGAGGGGCTGCACAGGACTGGGGATCCAGCACAATCGAGCGAGCCGTCCCGAGGTAGGGTGATCCGAATACGGATGCGATGCCGTTGTCGATGGTTGACCAGGTCACGCCCGCATCCGTGCTCTTGTAGATGCCGCCATCGCGGTTGATCGGCAGCGGAATGCGTTCGGAACGTCCTGACGCATAGACGGTGAAATTTTCGTTGGTAAACGGACTGTTGTCGACGGTTGTCGGATCAATCGCAAGTGAGCGAATCTGTTCCGCATTGAGTCCACTGTGCGAAGGCAGCCAGCTTGCTCCGCCATCCGGAGAACGGTACACAGGCGTAGATGTTGTGAATGCATCGCCATAGCCGGCGAGCAGAACGGCATCCGATGCGCTTTGATCGAGTGGATGCGGGGCGAGTGCGCGTATATCTGTGGATTGGTACCCATTGTTTATGGGTGCCCAGGTGGTGCCTCCATTGATGCTCCTGAACATTCCCCCCTCCACGGTTCCGGTGAAGACGGTCGCGTTTGTCGGGTAGTCCGGATGCACGGCGATTTCGCTGGCCTGCACGGGATCCGTTCCATTCGAGGTCAGCGAATTCGCTGCGGTCCAATCGGTCCAGGCTGGTGCTGCAAGCGTCACATTCGAGCTGAAGTGGATGCCATTCGAATAGCACGCGACAAACGCCGATGTTGAGGAGGAAGGGCTGGGCGTAACGGCCAGAACCTGGTTGCAACCGGCGCCCGAGGCAGGCAAGGCGACGACGCTCCATGTGCCGCCACCATTGTCGCTTGTTGCGAGGGTGTCGCCATCGCTGATGTAGAGGCGTTGCGGGTCAACCGGAGATGCAGTGAGCAGCGTGGTGCCGTAGACGAGAGGGGGTTGGTTGCCCAGCGGTGCCCAGATAGTTCCACCGTCGGTACTTTTGAGGATGGCCGCGCCAGCAAACACGGCGGGGTCTGGATACTGGATGCCGAGATACAGCGAACCATCGGCAGCGAATACGATCTTGTTGAATTGGGCACTCGTGCCACCGGCGCCAGGCCCTGTCCAGGTGCTGCCCCCATTCATCGAGACGTACGCACCCGCGCTTGTCGCGACCGCGATATGGGTGCTGGTTGCGCGCTGGATGCTGACATCGTTGATGTAGCCATCGGCTGGGACCGGTGTGCCGATTGGAACCCAAAGATCGCCGCCGTTACCGGTTCGATACAAACCAGAGAAATTGGTCAGATAGACCACCGGTGCGACGGTGCTGGTGGCCATGGAAGCCACATAGATCTCGTCGGGCAAGCCTATTTCGATCCGCTTCCACGTGCTTCCGCCGCTCGTGCTGCGGAAAACACCGCCGCGACCCGCAGCGAACAACGTACTCGGGCCTGCCTCGTACACGGAAAGATGGTAGTTCGAGCCTCCAAAAGGGCCGGTTGTGCTCCAACTTCCGACAGCCGCCATCGCCACCGAGGTTGAAAAAGCGATGGCGATACCGCCGACGAGATAGACACGCTGTAACGCTTTGCTGGACATGATCATGACTCCACCTGGAATTCCATTGATCCTAGAACGCAAAACAGTGCTGATTCGTGACATGGGCGACAGCAATAGTGTGCGCCATTTGGCGCAACGCCCTAAGTAGATCATCTCTATTCAGTTTCAGCTGGGCCATTTCATGGCGGATCCTCAGGGCTTGAAGTCCAGCGCGATGAAGCCTCCCCATTCAACTTTGCGCTTACTACAGGCCTGAAGCGAGCCGGGTTCCCTGGGCAATGGCGCGTTTGGCGTCGAGTTCGGCCGCTACATCGGCGCCACCGATGACATGCGTCGTCATGCCCAGCGCGATCAATTCGTCGGCGAGCGTGCGGTTTGGCTCCTGGCCCGCGCAAACCACCACGCTATCGACGGCCAGCGTCTGCGCCTTGCCATCGATGGTGACGTGCAGCCCGGCATCGTCAAAGCGCTCATAGCTGACGCCGCCGATCATCTTGACCTTCTTCGCCTTGAGCGTGGCCCGGTGGACCCAGCCGCTGGTCTTGTTCAAGCGTGCGCCAAGGCGGCCTTCGCTGCGTTGCAGAAGAAAGACTTCGCGCTCAGGCAGCTCGGGTTTTGGCTCGATAAGTCCGCCGCGATGTTCGATGGCCAGATCGACGCCCCATTCCTTCGCCCAGCGATCAACATCGGTGGTCGGTGAGGGTGCATTTTCGACGAGGTATTCGGCCACGTCGAAACCGATGCCGCCAGCGCCGATGACCGCGACGCGCGAGCCCACGGGTTTGTTGTCGCGCAGCACATCGAGATAACTCAGCACGCGCGGATGGTCGCTGCCGGGAATCTTCAAAGCGCGCGGAGTCACCCCGGTGGCGACAATGACTGCATCAAATCCGGCGGCTTTGAGCGATGCCGCGTCGGCGCGCGTGCCAAGACGCAATTCGACTCCCGTATCGCTCAGGAGATTGCCGAAGTAGCGCAAGGTCTCGCTGAACTCTTCTTTGCCGGGAATTCGCTTGGCCATGTTGAACTGGCCACCAATCGCGTCAGCCTGATCGAACAAGGTCACGGCGTGGCCTCGCTGACCCAAAGTCGTTGCAGCCGCGAGTCCAGCCGGACCTGAGCCGATGACGGCATAGCGCTTTTTAACCGTGGCCGGTTTGATGACCAACTCGGTTTCATGACAGGCGCGCGGATTGACCAGACAGGTCGCATGCTTGTTCTCGAAAACATGATCGAGGCATGCCTGATTGCAGGCGATGCACGTGTTGATGCGATCCGCCTTGCTGTTGCGCGCCTTGTTGACCCATTCGGCATCGGCGAGCAGGGGCCGCGCCATCGACACCATGTCGGCATCGCCTCGCGCGAGGATCTGCTCCGCGACCGCCGGCATGTTGATGCGATTGGTCGTGATCAGCGGCAGCTTGACCTCGCCCTTGAGCTTGCGCGTCACCGACGCAAACGCCGCACGCGGTACCGAGGTAACAATGGTCGGAACCCGCGCCTCATGCCAGCCGATGCCGGTATTGATGATTGTCGCACCCGCCGCTTCGACGCCTTTTGCAAGCTGGACCACTTCTTCCCAGCTCTGCGCGTTGTCGACCAGATCGAGCATGGACAAGCGGTAGATGATGATGAAGTTGGCACCGACCGCCGCACGCGTGCGGCGCACGATCTCGATCGGAAAACGCATGCGCTTTTCTGCGTTGCCGCCCCATTCGTCGTTACGCGTATTCGTCCGCGCGGCGACAAACTGATTGATCAGATAGCCTTCCGAACCCATGATCTCGACACCGTCGTAGCCGGCATCCTGGGCCAGCTTTGCGCAGCCGGCAAAGTCATTGATTGTGCGCTCTACGCCTCGCCTCGACAGTGCACGCGGTTTGAACGGTGTGATCGGTGACTTGATCGTTGACGCGCCGACCGACCAAGGATGATAGGAATAACGACCGCCATGCAGGATCTGCATGCAGATCTTGCCGCCCTCTGCGTGCGTGGCAGCGGTGATCTTGCGATGTCGCGATACATGCCATGGCATCGACAGACGGCCATCGAACGGTTTCAGCCAGCCTTCGATGTTCGGGGCGATGCCGCCGGTGACCATGAGGCCGACGCCGCCGCGTGCACGCTCGGCGAAATACACCGCCAGTTTGTCGTAGTTGCGCGCGCGTTCTTCGAGTCCGGTATGCATCGAGCCCATGAGCACCCGGTTGGGCAAGGTCGTGAAGCCAAGATCGAGCGATGCAAACAGGTGCGGAAATTCCATTGGTCGATACCAAATTCAAACGATCGTTCAAGATGCCAGCGAGTTGGCTGCAGGGCAAGCGCAACTGGCACTGATCGACGTGACGGATGCCGTCGCCAGACCGGGTAGTCACGCGCGTGGACTCAAGCCGGGCGGGCGTGGAGGGTCGGCTTCCAAGGGTGCCATCTGGCACAATAGCGGGCTGCGCGATCGTCTTTGCGCATTCATTCCCACTCTTCAATGGAAACCTTCCATGTCCGGACATGACATCCGCTCGGCCGTACGGCCGGAACCCGACCAACCGATGGTCGATATCGCCAACTACATCGCCGATTACGCTGTCGATTCGACCGAGGCCTACGATACGGCACGCTACATGCTGCTCGATTCGCTGGCCACTTCGATGCTGGCGATGAAGTTTCCCGATTGCGTCAAGCATCTCGGCCCGATCGTTCCGGGTGCCGTGTTGCCGGGTGGTGTGCGTGTTCCAGGAACGAGCCATGAACTTGATCCGGTGCAGGCTGCATTCGCCATTGGCACGCAAATCCGCTGGCTGGATTTCAACGACACCTGGCTCGCCGCAGAGTGGGGCCATCCGTCTGACAATCTTGGTGCCATCCTTTCTGTTGCCGACTACTTGTCGCGAAAAGCGGTGCGCGAAGGCGGCAAGCCGCTGACGGTTCGCGACGTGCTCGGCTGGGCGATCAAGGCGCATGAGATCCAGGGTTGCTATGCGCTCAAGAACAGCTTCAATCGGGTCGGCCTTGATCACGTGATTCTCGTTCGTCTTGCTTCCACGGCGGTGGCCACGGCCATGCTTGGAGGAACCAAGGAACAGATCATCAATGCTGTTTCGCACAGTTGGATCGACAACGGCGTACTGCGTACCTATCGCCATGCACCGAATACCGGGCCACGCAAGAGCTGGGCTGCCGGTGATGCCTGTCGCCGCGCCGTGACCCATGCCTTCAACGCGGTCGAAAAGAATGTGGTGGGCTATCCCTCAGCGCTTTCGGCGAAAACCTGGGGCTTCTACGACATCGCGTTCAAGGGCAAGCAATTCGAGTTCGAGCGTCCGTTCGGCAGCTATGTGATGGAAAACGTCTTGTTCAAGATCAGTTTCCCGGCTGAATTCCATGCCCAGACTGCCGTTGAATGCGCCATGCAATTGCATGCTGAGGTGGGTTCACGGATCGATGACATCGAGCGCATCGAGATTGAAACCCAGGAAGCAGGTGTACGCATCATCGACAAGACCGGGCCCTTGGCGAATTACGCGGATCGTGACCACTGCCTCCAGTACATGGTGGCGGTGCCCCTGATCTTTGGTCGCCTCGTCGCTGAGGATTACAACGACGATATCGCCGCCGATTCCCGCATTGACGCACTGCGCGCGAAGATGGTGGTCAAGGAGAATCCTCAGTTCACAAAGGATTATTTCGATCCTGACAAGCGCTATATCGGCAACTCGTTGCAGGTCTACTACAAGGATGGAACGAGCACGGCCAAAGTATCGATCGACTATCCCATCGGCCATCG
The DNA here is from genome assembly GCA_039930065.1 of Dokdonella sp. Lineage (GTDB taxonomy): Bacteria > Pseudomonadota > Gammaproteobacteria > Xanthomonadales > Rhodanobacteraceae > Dokdonella. The sequence continues at coordinate 1,755 of JBDSPX010000076.1, read as the reverse complement.
CAAACGTCGCGAAGAGGGCATTCCAGTCCTGCTGAAGAAGTTCGAGGCGGCGATCAAGGCTCAGCTTCCAGCGGACAAAGTTGCCATGATTCTTGCGGCAAGTAAGGATGCTGCAACCCTCGAAGCGATGCCGGTGAACCAATTATTAGACTTGTTTGCGATGTGATTTTACCCGCGCTTAACGTGGCGTTCATTTGCCATTGAGCCCAAGTCGTTGAAATAGTTAAGGATAGTAGTTTGACTGCCGTTCATACACGCAATCAAATCTATTGTTAAAATCCTGTTTCGGCGGCAGTGAATCGTCGTATCATAGTGGTAACAGGGTGTCCGCTTGTCGAGTCGCGCTGTAACGGTTGAGTTTGGATCTAACAAAAATGAGGATTCTGCAATGATGAAACACAAAGCACTGAGTGCGTTGATCGCAATCGCCATGATTGGTGGTGGCGTTTCGACTGCCTATGCGCAAGATGGCGGCTGGTACCTGGCTCCGCGCATCGGCGTCAATTTTTCCGACAGCAACCGCGACACCGATGCCTCGCTGTACACCGGTCTCGGTATCGGCTGGTGGGTTTCCCCGAACTTTGCCGTTGACGCCGAATACGCGATCAACAATGCTGATTTCAAGAACAACTCGTTCCGCGCTGGCCATGAATGGGAAAGCCAGAGCATCGGCGTGACCGGTCGCTGGTTCTTCGGCGAGCAGGGTTCGTCCTGGCGTCCGTATGTGCTCGGTGGCCTCGGTGCCGTCCGTCACGCCGCGTACTCGGGTACCGTGCAAGCGCACGGCTGGGATCCGATGGCCACCGTTGGTGGTGGTATCGAGTACAACTTCAACGAGCGCATGGCGCTTCGCGGTGAACTTGCTGCCCGTTATGACCATGACAACAACAGTCTTCGTGGCCAGTTCCCGTTTGCTGGAGATCACAACCACTACGTCGACGGCATTGCGTCGGTTGCTTTGACCATTGGCTTCGGTGGCAGCAGTGCACCAGCCGAGCAAGAGCAGGCTGCTACGCCGCCGCCACCGCCGCCGCCGGAAGTTGCTCCGGAACAGCCGGCTGCGACCAACGTCGTCATTGATCTGCGTGGCGTCAACTTCAAGTTCGATCGTCCGCGCTCGAACGAGAAAGACATCACCCCGTCGCTGCAGGAACCAACGGCTGACTCGATCGCGATCCTCGATCAGGCAGTTGACGTGCTCAGCCGCAACTCGAACGTACGCGTCGAGCTTGATGGCCACACGGACTCGATCGGTAGCGATGCCTATAATCAGGGTCTCTCCGAGCGTCGCGCACAGATCGTCTATGACTATCTGACTTCGCACGGCGTCAGCGCCAGCCAGATCTCCGGCGTCAAGGGCTTTGGCGAGAGCAAGCCGATCGACACGAACGACACCAAGGAAGGACGTGCGCGCAATCGTCGCACCGAGCTCGCGGTTGACGGTCAGTAATCGATCAGCACCAGTGTTTGAGTGACAAAAAAGCCCGGCGCAAGCCGGGCTTTTTCTATTTCAGCGCTGACATCACAAGCCAAGGCTCATCTTGTTGGCGCTGGAAGGCGTCTGCGGGTGTTAGCGACTGCGCGAGGTCTATCTACTCGACTACTGGCTCGGATCAGCGCACCAATGCTGGGGTCAGATGCGGCGCAATCGTCTTGATCATCGCGTCGACGACCTTGTGGCCACCGGCAATCAGATTGCCATTTTCAGGAATGCCATCGCGCCCCGTGAAGTCGCAGTAGCGGCCACCGGCTTCG
>JBDSPX010000075.1:0-15649 GCA_039930065.1 Dokdonella sp. | reverse complement strand
GTCAACACCTTGCGAGAACTATTTTGACGCCCCGCAACATCCTCGCGATCTCCCCGAAACACCTGCCAATTGCTCAGCCTCTCGTCGCGGGGCGCGCATCCTAACCGAGGCGTTTCGTTTGTGAAAGGGGTTATTGCAATTAATTTTCAGAAGGGCCCTCGATTGAGCGCTAAGCCCTTGTTTCAAGGCCTTCAGGCCTCCACAAATTGTCTGCGAGGCGAGTCTTGCCCGCCGGGGTCGCTTACAGCACTGGCTTTGTCCGACCAATCAGATTTCACCGGCTCGCGCATCGCGTGCTCGCAGATTAGACCGCACCGATAAGGCACCAACATTGGAATGCTGGCACTGGAGGGGGCGTCTTCGACCGGAACAAAGACTCGCATATCGACCACCTTCGCCTTGTTGGCGTTTGTTGACTGAAAGTCAGTCAATCAGGTGGAGCGGCTCAATCCGAGATTACTTGCGTCAAAACACAGAGGATATATGGCGCAGTGATGGCATCCTGCGCCGCAGATACCCGTTGTAATCAGACCTCGATCATCTCGAAATCGGCCTTGGTCACGCCGCAATCAGGACAGGTCCAGGTCTCCGGAACATCGTCCCACCGTGTGCCGGGCTCAATGCCGTCATCGGGCCAGCCATCGGCCTCGCTGTAGAGAAATCCGCAAACAACGCACATGAAGGTGCGGAACGGTTTATCGGCCTGGGTCATGGTCGCTCTAGATATAGTGGATACGCCATCGGGCGCTGCGCCTATCATTGTGTCAGCTTGCGCCAGCCGCGCAAAGTCGAAGGAAGTGAGCATGATGTTCAATCCACGAGGGCTCTACGCCATCGCCAATGGCCTACGGGCCGATCTCTACGAATCCACCAGTGCGGCGTTAGCTGGTGGTGCGCGCGTCATCCAGTATCGAGACAAAACGTTGGAATACGCGCGACAGGATGCCGAAGCGGCGATGCTAGCCAGGCTTTGCGCGAGCCAAGACATTCCACTGATCATCGATGAGGACATCGAGCTTGCGCTCCGCTGCGGCGCAGCCGGCGTCCATCTCGACGTTGAGGCTGACATCGCCTCGGCTCGCGTGCGCTTGGGGGAGCACGCCGTCATCGGCGTCTCCTGCCTGGACTCGATCGATCGCGCCCGTCGCGCAGTAGATAACGGCGCCAGTTATGTCTCGTTCGGCGTTTTTTACGCATCGCCGACCAAACCCAATGCACCGCATGCTCGGCTGACAACTCTGATCGAAGCGAAATCGCTCGGTGTCCCGGTGGTGGCGATCGGCGGCATCACGCCCGACAATGCATCGCCGCTGATTGCCGCAGGTGCCGATTGCGTGGCGGTGATTTCATCCTTGTTTGACGCGACTGATATCGAAGCCGTCGCGCGCGAGTTCAGCCAACTTTTTTCCTGATCGGATCGAGACCCCAATGAGTTCAAATCACGAGATGTTCCAGCGTGCGCAGATGCTGATGCCTGGCGGCGTCAATTCGCCTGTTCGTGCATTCAAGTCGGTCGGCGGTGAGCCGTTCTTCACCGAGCGTGCCGACGGGCCGTATCTCTGGGATGTCGAAGGAAAACGCTATATCGACTATATCGGCTCTTGGGGGCCGATGATCGTCGGGCACAATCATCCTGCCGTACGCACCGCTGTTGAGAAGGCGATCCAGAACGGGCTGTCTTTTGGAACGCCCTGCCCGGCCGAGATCACGATGGCTGAGACGATCAGCAAACTGGTGCCGTCGATCGAAGTGTCGCGGATGGTGAATTCTGGCACCGAGGCGACCATGTCGGCGATTCGACTGGCCCGTGGTTTCACTGGCCGTTCCCGCATCATCAAGTTTGAAGGCTGCTACCACGGTCACGCGGATGCATTCCTGGTGAAGGCAGGCTCCGGGGCGCTGACCTTGGGCACGCCGACCTCTCCTGGTGTACCCACAGCGCTTGCCGATCTGACGATGACGTTGCCATTCAATGATTTCGACGCAGCGACGCGAATGCTCGACGAGATCGGTAGCGAAGTGGCTGCCCTGATTGTCGAACCTGTGCCCGGCAACATGAACTGCATCCCTCCGCGTGATGGCTACCTGCAACATCTTCGCGATTTGTGCACAAAGCACGGAGTGTTGTTGATCTTTGATGAAGTCATGACTGGTTTTCGCATTGCACTCGGAGGTGCGCAGCAGCACTACGGCATCACCCCGGATCTAACCACACTCGGCAAGATCATCGGCGGCGGCATGCCGGTTGGCGCCTATGGCGGCCGACGGGAAATCATGAACCAGATCGCGCCGGCGGGCCCGATCTACCAGGCGGGAACCTTGAGCGGCAATCCCGTCGCGATGGCCGCTGGCTTGGCCATGCTTGAGCAGATCCAAGCACCAGGATTCCACAAGGAGCTTTCGCGGCGGACGCAGCTCCTCGTCGACGGCCTGCAAGCGTTAGCCGATGGCGAGGGAATTCCATTCAGCACGAATCGCGTGGGCGGCATGTTCGGTCTGTTCTTTACGGCGGAGAAAGTCGAGACCTACGCGCAGGCAACCGCATGTGACATTTCGAGGTTCAATCGGTTCTTCAAGGCCATGCTCGATCGCGGCGTGTATCTCGCACCATCCGCCTATGAAGCCGGCTTCATGTCAATGGCACACGATGAGCAGATCATTGCCGACACACTTCGTGTGGCTCGTGACGCCTTCAAGACATTGGCCGCTTAGGCGAAAAGCAAGATCAGAAGTCCAGCTTGGAGCTCCACGCGCCTTGCACTTTCCAGGAGACATGAAGATGCGTCTTGAAACGCTTGCCGTGCATGCCGGTGGTGAGAGCGACTCGGCAACCGGAGCGGTGTCACCGCCGATCCACCTTGCGACAACGTTTCGACACGGTCCGGCCGCCGAACGCATTGCTGGATACGAATACCAGCGCGAAGGCAATCCCACCAATGATCGGCTGTGCAACGCGCTTGCCGCACTCGAAGGGGGCGCCTGCGCGATGACCTTTGCATCAGGCATGGCTGCTATCAGCTGCCTGCTCGAATCACTGGAGAGCGGCGCACATATCCTGATTCCGGACGACTGTTACACCGGACTGCGCGTCCTCGCTTCGGAGTTTCTTCCGCAACGCGGTGTTCGCGTGAGCAAGATCGACATGTCCGACCTCGATGCCGTGCGCAAAGCATGCGGTAACGGCGTTGACTTGGTATGGGCAGAGACACCTTCGAATCCGCGCATGACCATCAGCGATCTAGGCGCATTGGCTAAAATCGCGCATGCAAAAAATGCCTTGCTGGTATGTGACAACACGTTCGCCTCGCCGGTGTTGCAGCGTCCACTGGAACTGGGGGCTGACATCGTCATGCATTCGACAACGAAATACTTCGGTGGCCACAGCGACGTTCTTGGCGGCGCGCTGGTGTTCAAGCGCGTCGATGAATGGCAAGAGCGCGTCGCTCATCGCCTGCATATCACGGGTGCGACGCTGGCCCCCTTCAGCGCGTGGCTGACCTTGCGCGGCTTCCGCTCGCTGCCAGCGCGCATGGGGATGCACTGCAGAAATGCGCGCGCCGTCGCCGAATTTCTCGCGCAGCATCCAGCCATCGAGCGGGTCAATTATCCCGGCCTGACGAGCCATCCAGGGCATGCGGTTGCGGCCCGTCAGATGAGCGATTTCGGCGGCATGATGAGTATCGAGATGCGCAGTGGGCGCGATGCAGCGATTGCGATGGCAGGTCGATTGAAAGTGTTCACCAATGCGACTTCGCTCGGTGGCTGCGAATCATTGATCGAACATCGAGCTTCAGTCGAAGGCGCCAATCCGGTATCTCCGGAAAACCTGTTGCGACTTTCGATCGGCCTTGAACATCAGGACGACCTCATCGCTGACTTGGCTCAGGCCTTGGTGTAGTTGCCGGGTAAAGTTCCGACGCAGCGAAGTAACGCTCAGCTGGACAACGTCACGAATGCTGAGCGGAGTCGCTGCAAACCCTCGACAACATCGGCACCTTCGATGTTCAAAGCCGGAACGAAACGCAGCACATCGGCTCCTGCTTGCAACAGGAGCAGACCTTCGCGTGCCGACGCATCGAGTATTTCCCCGCCACGCGCGCTCCAATCAGGACCCAGCACGGCGCCGAGCATGAGACCGCGCCCGCGGATCTGGGCAAACACACCAAGATCCTCGCCGATACTTTCGAGACCCTCGCGCAACTGGAGCGATCGATGCATCACATTGGCGGCGATCTCCGAAGATGAGAGTCGACGCAGGGCGACGCGTGCGACAGCCGCTGCCAGCGGATTGCCGCCGAACGTTGTTCAATGTGCACCAAACTGCATCGTCTGCGCGGCACGAGAAACAACAAGCATCGCGCCAATCGGGAACCCGCAACCGAGTGCCTTGGCGAGGGTCATCACATCCGGCTTCACGCCCGAGTTCTGATGCGCCCAGAGGTCACCCGTGCGCGCCATGCCGGACTGGATCTCGTCAAACACAAGCAAGGCGCCGATCGCGTCGCAACGTTCCCGCAGCGACTGCAGGAACTCCGATGTTGCCGGAACGACGCCGCCCTCGCCCTGGATCGGTTCGACCAAAACACCTGCAACTTCGTCGGTCAAGACCTGATCAAGCGCATTGATATCGTTGAACGCGGAATAGCGAAATCCAGCAGGCAACGGCTCGTAGCCCTGATGGTATTTCGGTTGCGCGGTAGCGGTGACCGCAGCCAGAGTGCGCCCGTGGAAGGAGCCAGTGAAGCTCAGGATCACACGCTGATCAGCGCTACGCCCTCGTGCTGCGGCATGCTTGCGCACAAGCTTGATTGCCGCTTCATTCGCTTCGGTTCCTGAATTACACAAGTAGGCACGCTCAGCGAATCCACTTGCCGCAACGAGTTCTTCGGCGAGCCGGATCGTTGGCTCGGAATAGAACACGTTGCTCGTATGCCAGAGCTTCGTGGCTTGATCGTGGAGGGCAGCCAGAATTTCCGAGTCGCCATGACCAAGTGCGTTGACGGCAATGCCGGCTGCGAAGTCGATGTACTCCCTGCCCTCAAGATCCCAGACGCGCGACCCCCGACCATGATCGAGGATCAATTCCCGTTGGCGATAGATCGGCAGCAGGGATTCTTGCGCTGCGGCAATCAGAGCGGCGGTTCTATTCATACCTGGAATTGCCGAGACAGTCGCGCGATCGGATTTGAATCAAGGTGGGGACAGAGGGCACACCGACTGCGCCAGCGTATCAGCACGCAGACCAGGCTCGACGGTCGATGCCGCATTCGACTCGGCAGCAGCAATTGCTTGCGGGACATAGCTGGCAATGACGCCGGCCAGCAACGGATTGCAGTTGTTGTTGGTGGCGTAGTTGGTGATGCTCACGCTCGGAGGCATGAGGTCAGCGCTATAGACGCCATCGGTACCGTCTGTCTGCATCAGATAGTCGAGTGAATAACCGAGACTGATTCCCGTCAGATTGATCGTGCAATTGCCGAGAGCCGTCGTTGTCACAGGAATCGCGATGTTGCTGGCGCTGCCGGACGCCGCAAAAGCGCCCGTCGTGAAGTTGCCCGAGAACGTACTTGCCTGCATCGTCACGCCACAGCCAGCAACGCCGACGCCGCATCCATTGGTTGTCTGACAGATCGTGTAGCCGATGCCTGACTGGGTTCCCGATCTCGGTGGAATACATGCGGTCGTGCCATCAATGCTCGTTCGGATGGCTTCAAGAAACTGCGACTTGGTTTGCGCCGAAACCCAACACGTCTCGAAACCGTCATGAATGAGAAGGTCAGCGGCAGAGACCGATCCAATGCCTGCTGTCATTGAAACTATGGCGAACACGACTGGCTGCGCGAACTTGAACATGGATTCCTCCCGAAACGATCTTTGATCCTAATCCAGCGCTTTGAATTGCGCCATGCTCAATCGAGGAACAAGTCCGGCAGCAACTCATGTCCGGGTGAGATCGAATAGCGGTCAAAGTCGGTGACGCCGCAGCCGCGCAGGACATCGTCGTCGATGAGGAAGCCGCCGGTCCGCTCGCGGCTGGGCGCAATCAGAATGGCGTGTGCCGCGTCGGCGACAATCTCGGGCTTGCGTGCATTGTCGGTGCTCACCCCCGGAATCATATTAAGCGCTTCGGTGGCGATCAGGGTGCGCGGCCAGAGCGAATTGACTGCGATGCCATCGTTGCGGAATTCCTCGGCCATTCCGAGTGTGCACAAACTCATGCCGTATTTGGCCATCGTGTAGGCGACATGTGGACCAAACCATTTCGGATCGAGAACAAGTGGCGGCGATAGGGTCAGGATATGCGGATTTTCGGCTTTCTTCAGGTAGGGCAAGCAAGCCTGTGAACACAGGAATGTGCCGCGCGCATTGACCTGATGCATGAGGTCGTAGCGTTTCATCGGCGTCTCGGCGGTTCCACGCAGCCAGATGGCACTCGCGTTGTTGACGAGGATATCGATACCGCCGAATCGCGAGACCGCATCGGCGACTGCGGCGAGAACGCTTTGCTCATCGCGGATGTCGACCTTGAGTGGCAAAGCCACGCCGCCTGCCGCTTCGATTTCAGCGGCGGCGGTGTAGATGGTTCCGGGCAATTTCGGATTGGCTACGGAACTCTTGGCCGCGATGACAATATTCGCGCCATCTTGTGCGGCACGTTTCGCGATGGCCAGACCGATCCCGCGTGACGCGCCCGTGATGAAAAGGGTTTTGCCTTTCAATGTGTTCAAAGGTGTCTCCTCAGCTGGTCTGGAAGCGCGGCAGAAAATGCATCAACTGGGTGAGTCTTTCGATCGGATCTGACGTCTGAAGAAGCAACTGCCGCTCCGATTCCTCCAGTGGCAGAGCTTCCGCAAGCCGATAACCGACCCAAGCCGCATCATCATAGCGGGCTCGATCGATCCGCGAGTACTCACCACCGACCTGATCATGGAAGCGCTCAAGAATCGTCGCCAACAACCCGCATTCCGGTGGCACGTGTTGGATCTCGCATTCGTCGAACCAGTCCACGCGCGCGTGGATCAATCCGTTATCCCGCACACGCGTTTCACGCACATGGAAGCGTTCGTTTCCGCTGGCCAGAATACCGAGCAACCCATCATCGGTAGTATGGAAATCCACGATACGTGCGAGCGTTCCGACCGCCGCCGGCATCGACGGCTCGCCGACCTCTTGACCTTCAAGGATGAGGCAGACACCAAAACCTTTGCTGTCACGGGCACAGTCTCGAATCATGTCGAGATAGCGTCGCTCGAAGATGCGCAAATTCAAGGTTCCTTCCGGAAACAAGACAGAAGAAAGCGGAAACAACGGCAAATCAGTTGGCTGCATTGCGCCGACTCTCCACGATGTAATTGATCAACAGACAAGTGACAACGACGATGGCCGCAAGCATGCAGGCGGTACCCAGCTGGCTGTGTTTGGGAAGATCCACATAACCATCGCCGAATACAGACGTCATGAAGATCAGCAATGGCAAGGCACTCAGGCCAAGGGCGATGACATTGCCGGCAAGTTGATTATTGGCTCTGCGCAAAAGGATCATCACAAAGGCGACTGCGGGGAGGCCAACCAATAATCCCAGCAGTATCAAATCGAGACGGGTTATGACGCAATTCCAACTCGGTGCCCACCAAGGCAACCCGCCATCCTTCTCACCTTCAACAAGACCAAGGTTCGACGGAATCCACGAATCCGCAAACGGAATACCACCACGAATTGTCTTCACCAGCATGCGTGGATCAAGAAGCGCAGCGAGCAAGAGCTCGTGATGACGGATCTCGAACACTTGGGGACAGTGCTGGCGGCTCGCCATACCCGGTGAGTACCAACTCTTTCCCGACTGAGCCAAGCACTCCACGGGAAGGTCGAGATCTGCGAGCAAGGTTTGGGGATCACTGGCATTTGGGAGCATGGCGGAAAACAGGGTGTCGATCAGATTCGCGGAACGAACCGACTGATTGCTGGCCGCATTCATGTTGATTGCTTGTGCGCCAGCACCCGAGAGGCCCCCGATGGCCAGCGCAACAAGCAAGGCCTTTGGCAGCTTGCGCGCCACTATTCCGCAACAAGCGACGATCAGCCAGATCAGCAAAGGAACCATCATGTGCTGGAGCTTGGAGGTTGCGAGAAAAAAGGCAGACAGGGCGATCGCGACAAGAAGTCCGTTTGCCGGACGCTTCGCCTGCGCAAGATAGACAAGAATCCCTATCAGCAACGAGTAGCAAAACAGGATGGCAGAGGGTTCACCATAAAACGTATTCAAGTATAGAAAGTTTCCCGGATCAGTTACCACGATCGCGCAAACCGCCGCGTGGCCAAGTGCAAGATCCGGGCGCTGAACGCGAATCAAGCGACACGTACACCAAGTCGCGAGCCACAGCCAAAAGACGAACTGCAGCCCACCTTTCCAACGTATCGAGAAGCTGCGATCAGATCGCAGTCCTTGCTCGATCTGCATCGCCGGCCACGCGGCCCACGCGAACAGGAGCTCCGAAGTCATGAAACACGGCGCGCCAACATCGTAAATGAATCGAAATCGCTCATACGGCGCTTGCGGGCTCTCTGTGCCGGGGGGGATCGCGGCATCGCGATCGGGAAAAGCACCAAGACAGGCCTGCACGCGGATCTGGTCATAGTTGTTGGCAACCGCCAACAACGGATCACTGGCAACGATCAGAAGGCCGCGCACGATCGCGATCGCGAGCAGAAGCCAGGTGATTCGACGATACAAACCTGTGCGGTTCTGAAACGTCCTCACCCGCAACGGCTCGCCTTCCACGACGCTGTCGTCACCGAGCACGCATCAACTCTACGAATCGAATGGGCGCGGCCTCAAAGCCGCCGTTGGACATGAAGACCACATGGTCGCCCGCGTGCACTTGTGTGCGCATCGCATCGAGTAGCTCATCCACAGTGGCGACCGCTTGGGCGCGCCCATCGAGTGCGCAAATAACTTTTTGTACATCCCACGGCAACTCGGGACGTTGCAGGAAGACGACGAGATCCGCGGCGGCCAACGAGGGCGCCAATTGTTCGGCATGTGCGCCAAGACGCATTGAGTTGGAGCGCGGCTCCAGAGCGACGATGATGCGCGCGTCACCGACTTTCGCGCGCAATCCGGCGAGTGTGGTTTCAATCGCGGTCGGGTGGTGGGCGAAATCATCGTACACAACGACGCCATCCTGTTCGCCGATCAGTTCCATGCGCCGCTTCACGCTGCGGAATTCCGCAAACGCAGGCAGCAACGTTGAAACCTCCGCACCGGCCGCTTGCGCAGCCGCCAGCGCGGCCAACGCATTCATGACATTGTGCCGACCCAGCAACGGCCAGCGCACCGTGCCGATGACGCTATCTTTGAATCTCACCTCGAATACCGAACCGTCCGCTTCGAGCAAACGGGCGCGCCAGTCGCCAGCATCGATGCCAAAGCTCTCGACACGTGACCAACAACCCATCTTCAACACCTCGGCGATGTGCTGATCCTCGGCGTTGACGATCAATACGCCATTGCCTGGCACGATTCGGACAAAGTGATGGAACTGGCGCTGGATCGCAGCGAGATCCGGAAAAATATCGGCGTGATCGAATTCCAGATTATTGAGGATCGCGATCGAGGGCCGGTAGTGGACGAACTTCGAGCGCTTGTCGAAAAACGCCGTGTCGTACTCGTCGGCTTCGATGACGAACGACGGCCCCGTGCCGAGCCGGGCCGAGGCCGGAAAATTGCCTGGTACGCCGCCAATCAGGAAGCCCGGCGCAAGTCCTGCCGATTCGAGCAACCAGGCGAGCAACGACGTGGTCGTGGTCTTGCCGTGCGTGCCAGCCACGGCGAGTACTTGGCGCGTCTCAAGCAATTGTTCGCCGAGCCACTGCGGGCCCGAAATGTATTGCAGCCGATGATCAAGCACGTGCTCGATCGCCGGATTGCCACGCGAAAGCGCATTGCCGACGATCACCTGATCGGTATTGGCATCAATATTCTCCGCCTTGTAACCGGACTTGAGCGCGATGCCCAACGATTCAAGTTGAGTGCTCATCGGCGGATAGACATTGCTGTCGCTGCCTTCGACCTCATGACCGAGCTCGCGCGCAATGGCGGCGATTCCGCCCATGAAGGTCCCACAGATACCGAGAATATGAAGTTTCATCAGCGCAGTTTAGCTGACCGAACTCTCAGGCAGCACCACCGAACAGCACCCGGCCCAAGGCAAAATCGGCAATCGACCAGGACAGCACTAGAGCGAATCCAATCCAGAATGAAGCATCGATCGCCTGGCGCATGTTGTGCGCGTCGACCGAGATTTTCCATACCAGCACACCGAGTCCGAGCCACGCGAGCAAGGTCTGCATCGGCGTCAGCGTTTTCTCCGGCGTCGCGGGCTCCCCGAGCAGCATGGCAATCGGAACGATGAGCATCGAAAAAACCATCGAGCAAACGATGAGCGCCGTCGCGGTCTGCACGTAGCGATTGCGCAAGCCGCGAATAGCCAGCGCAATCCAGCAAAGCGCAAGCAATAGAGCGGTCGAAAAGAGGCTGCGGCCGAGAGCGCTTTCGCCGAGGTCGAGCAGCGCTGCCGAGCCAAGATCCAGCGCCACGCTGGCAACCAGCAGCGCGATCAGCAAGCCAGGCTGGTGCGGAAGATCTTGCGGGCCTCCGCGAAACCGGCAGAGATTGGCAACCTGGGCGAAAAAGCCGCCTCCGATGCGCACCTTCAAACCGGATCAGGCCGGCAGCGCACCGATAATCCGCTGGAAGACTTCGTTCAGCTCGCCAACGCCGTCAATCGTCACCAACTTGCCGATATCGGCAAAATAATCAGCCACGGGCGCAGTTTGCTCAGAGTAGACGCGCAATCGCGCGCGCACCGTCTCGGGCGTGTCATCCAAGCGACCCTCCGCAGCGGCTCGCCCAGCAATGCGTTCGACAATCAACTCGTTCGGCACGTCCAGTTTGACCGCGACATCGAGCGGTTGACCCAGGCTCGCGAGCAAAGCTTCGAGCGCGCCACATTGCGCGACATTGCGCGGATAACCATCGAGAATGAAACCCCCTTTGGCATCATCCCTGGAGACGCGCTCCTCAAGCATGCCGAGCACGATGTCGTCGGAAACCAGATTGCCCGCGTCCATCACGGCCTTTGCCTGCAGCCCCAGTGGCGTACCCGCCTTGACCGCGGCACGCAGAAGATCGCCGGTGGATACGTGCGGAATTCCCAAGGAATCCTTGAGCATCGAAGCCTGAGTGCCTTTGCCCGAGCCGGGCGCGCCGAGTAGCACGAGTCGCATACAGATCCTTGGAAAGTGCGCGCGTTGGGTAACCCCATGGCGCTGCGCTAGACTTTGAGCGGAAACACGCGCTGCAAAGCTATCCGTTGAAGCGATTCCAGTCAAACAATCACGCTGACCCTATCAACCAACCAAGGAGCCTCCTCGATGCAAGGCAATCTGCTCTATGCGCAATCCGGCGGTGTCACCGCGGTCATCAATGCCAGTGCCTGTGCGGTTATCGAGACCGCACGCAAGCACAAGGTTCGCGTCTACGCCGCGCGCAACGGCATCATCGGTGCTTTGCGCGAAGAGTTGATCGACACCTCGAAAGAGTCCACCAGCGCGATTGCGGCATTACGTCACACGCCGGGTGGTGCATTCGGATCCTGCCGCTTCAAGCTCAAATCGCTTGAGGACAACCGCGCCCAGTACGAACGTCTGATCGACGTCCTGCGCGCACATGACATCCGTTGGTTCCTCTACAACGGCGGCAATGATTCGGCCGACACAGCGAACAAGATATCCAAAATCGGCAAGGCGCTTGGCCACGACGTCAAGGTGATTGGTGTGCCGAAAACCGTCGACAACGATCTCGCGGTGACCGATTGCTGCCCGGGTTTCGGCTCGGTCGCCAAGTACACGGCGGTCTCGGTGCTCGAAGCGAGCCTCGATGTCGCCTCGATGGCCGAATCCTCGACCAAGGTTTTCGTCATGGAAGTCATGGGTCGCCACGCGGGTTGGATCGCTGCCGCAGCTGGATTGGCCGGCAAATCCGCTGACGATGCGCCACACATCATCCTGTTCCCCGAAATCCCGTTTGATGAGCAGACCTTTCTGGCCCGCGTGAAAGCGACCGTCGAACGCGTCGGCTGGTGTACGGTCGTCGTCTCCGAAGGCGTGCGCAACAAGGACGGCAAGTTCCTGTCCGAGGTTGGCACCCGCGATGCGTTTGGTCATGCCCAGCTCGGTGGGGTCGCCCCGCTGCTGGCCGATCTGGTCAAACGCAAGCTCGGCTACAAATATCACTGGGCCCTGCCCGACTACTTGCAGCGCTCAGCGCGGCATATCGCGTCGAAAACGGATGTCGAGCACGCCTACGCGGTCGGCAAGGCCGGTGTTGAATACGCGCTCGCCGGAAAGAATGCGGTGATGCCGGTGATCGTGCGCACTTCGGATGTTCCGTATCGCTGGAAGATCGAGCCGGCATCGCTCAACAAGGTCGCCAACCACGAGAAGACCTTGCCGAAGAACTACATCAGTCGCGATGGCTACAGCATCACCGAAGCCGCACGCCGCTATCTCGAACCGCTGATACGTGGCGAGGATCCACCACCATCAGGCAAGGATGGACTGCCGAAATATGTGCCCCTTAAGAATGTCGCGGTGAAAAAGAAGCTGGCCGCGTATTCGATTGCAGATTGAGCTAGCGTTTCCTGGCTGAGCCTCACCCAATGCTGCACTGCACGAATGTCTTGTCTAGCGAGGCATGGCTATACTCGTGCGGTTGGGGATAGCCTGATCACATCCGTCATTCCTTCGGCCGGCAGGCACCTGTGCTCAAGTCAGGCCGACGGATTGCACGTCATGTGAATCAGACGATCCCTGCTGGGGGTTTCCGGTTTCATTTCCTTTTGCTTGCCCGTTCCTTGGGAGGAATAAATGCTGCAGCAACATGGCTTACTTTTTTCGATCATCTGTGCGGTTCTCGCCATTCTTTATGGTGTCTGGTCGATTCGCTGGATTCTTGCCAAGCCGGCCGGGAACGAGCGGATGCAGGAGATCGCCGCGGCGATCCAGCTCGGCGCGCGGGCGTATCTCAATCGGCAGTACCTGACGATCTCGATCGTCGGCGTAGTCCTGCTGATTGCGCTCGGCTTTGCCCTTAACTGGTTGACCGCGATCGGTTTCGCGATCGGTGCAATTCTCTCGGGCCTGACCGGCTACATCGGCATGAACGTCTCGGTTCGCGCCAATGTGCGCACCGCTGAAGCGGCACGTAGCGGTATCGCTGCCGCCCTCGCTGTCGCGTTCCGTGGTGGCGCGATTACCGGCATGTTGGTCGTCGGTCTCGCCTTGCTCGGCGTTGCTGGCTACTACGTTGTGCTCGCAAAGATGGGCTACTCGTCTGATCAAGCGCTGCATGCGTTGATCGGATTGGCGTTCGGATCCTCTTTGATCTCGATCTTCGCCCGCCTCGGTGGCGGCATTTTCACCAAGGGTGCGGATGTCGGTGCGGATCTGGTCGGCAAGGTCGAAGCGGGCATCCCGGAAGATGATCCACGCAACCCGGCCGTGATTGCGGACAACGTCGGCGACAACGTCGGTGACTGCGCCGGTATGGCTGCCGATCTGTTCGAGACCTACGCGGTGACCCTGATCGCCACGATGCTGCTCGGTGGTGTCATGTTCGCGAACGATGCAAACGCCGTGCTGTATCCGATCGTCCTCGGTGGCGTTTCGATCATCGCATCGATCATCGGCACGTTCTTCGTCAAGACCAGCGAAGGCGGCAAGATCATGAATGCCTTGTACAAGGGCGTCATCGTCTCGGCCGTGCTCTCGGCGATCGCGTTCTGGTTCGTCACCCACGAGCTCTTTCCGATCGGACTCGATGTCGGCAACGGCATCAGCATCTCGTCGAACAACATCTTCTACTGCTCCCTGGTCGGCTTGATCCTGACTGGCGCGATGGTCGTCATCACCGAGTACTACACGGCCACCGAGTACGGCCCGGTTCGTCACATCGCGCAGGCCTCAACCACCGGCCATGCCACCAACATCATTGCCGGCATCGGCATCTCGATGAAATCGACCGCCTATCCGGTGCTTTCGGTGTGTGCCGCGATCTGGGCTGCGTATCATTTTGGCGGCCTCTACGGCATCGCCGTAGCTGCCACAGCGATGCTTTCGATGACCGGCATGATCGTCGCCCTCGACGCGTACGGGCCGATCACCGACAACGCCGGTGGCATCGCCGAAATGGCCGACCTGCCGCCGGAAGTCCGCGCCGTGACCGATCCGCTTGATGCGGTTGGCAACACAACCAAGGCTGTCACCAAGGGCTATGCGATCGGCTCCGCCGGCCTTGCCGCGCTGGTGCTGTTTGCGGATTACACGCACAAGCTCGCCGTCGAACATCCGGACAATATTTACACCTTTGACATTTCCAACCACTACGTGATCATCGGCTTGTTGATCGGCGGTCTGATTCCTTACCTGTTTGGTGCGATGGCGATGGAAGCGGTCGGTCGTGCGGCAGGCTCGGTGGTCGAGGAAGTCCGCCGCCAGTTCCGCGAGATCAAAGGCATCATGGAAGGTACGACCAAGCCCGATTATTCGCGCGCGGTCGATCTGCTGACCAAGTCGGCGATCAAGGAAATGATGATTCCCTCCTTGCTGCCCGTGCTCGTCCCTGTCGTCGTCGGCTTCGGCTTCAGCTGGATCGGCGGCCCGATGGCAGGTGCGCAAGCGCTCGGCGGCGTGCTGATCGGCACGATCGTCACCGGTCTGTTCGTCGCGATTTCGATGACCACCGGCGGCGGCGCCTGGGACAACGCCAAGAAGTACATCGAGGATGGCAATTGCGGCGGCAAGGGCTCCGAAGCCCATAAAGCCGCGGTCACCGGCGATACCGTTGGCGATCCGTACAAGGATACGGCAGGCCCTGCGGTCAACCCGTTGATCAAGATCATCAACATCGTCGCCCTGCTGCTGGTGCCGCTGCTCTGATGCGCTGATTCACCTGCTCCATCTGCACAAGAAAAACCCCCGCATTGCGGGGGTTTTTTTTCGCGCGGCAAGTCTGTTGTTGTCGGGAAGGCCTTTAGGCTGAGGTATCCCCACAGATTATTCCTGATGATCAGCTAGGTGCCGACTATTGTCGGAAACTATCACGCGCATAACGCGTTTTTTCTTCGCGACGTTCAAGCCGTGAGGAGTTGTCATCAAGCGCAGCCACCCTGTTTTTGTGGGAAATGGCTTCAGCCATCATGCCCTTGTCGCATCTCGCCGAAAGGCATCATCCCCAAGAGGGGACAAGTGGCTGACGCCATTTCCCACAAAGAGCCGATAGCACGCGCGGCCCCAATGGAGTACATCGCGTTTCCGCTTTCGTATTTGTGGACACTATTCCGATGCTGAACACGAAGGCGGATACGTGGGGAAACCTCAGTCTTTAGGCCCGATGCCTTTCGGCACGTTGGGACAAAGGCATCGTGGCTGAAGCCACTTCCTACGAGTGCTGCCCCCAAGAGGGGACCAGCGGCTGAAGCCGGCTCCTACAAAATTGCCTGAGAAGGCGGAACTGTTGCAGGTGATTCCGCCATTGGTGCGGATTTGTCGCGGTCAGGGCTTTCGCGAAACCAAACCGCGCAGCTTGCCC
>JBDSPX010000074.1:0-3249 GCA_039930065.1 Dokdonella sp. | reverse complement strand
GTCGCCGCGATGGCATTGCTTGGTCCGGCATTGCTTGCCGTGATCGTGTAAGTGACCGAACCACCCGGCGTTGCGGTCGTGACACCGTCCGTCTTGGTGATGGCCAGATCAGCGCTGGCATTCAAGGTATCCGTGTCGGTCGCCGAGTTGTTGCCCGGCGTCGGATCGGTTACGCCGGCTGGTGTGGCGACCGTCGCCGTATTCGCCAGCGATCCGGTTGCTGCGGCGGAAATCGCGCAGCTCGCGGTGTAGGTCGTGCTACCACCACTCGGCAGATTCACCGAATCGTTGATGTTGCCCGACCCCGCCACAGTGCAGGTGCCGCCACCTGCTCCAAGACAGGTCCAGGTGCAGGTTTCCGAAGCCGGGAAAGTATCGGCCACCGTCGACCCGCTGGCACCACTCGGTCCGGCATTGCTTGCAGTGATCGTGTAAATGACTGCCCCACCCGGTGTTGCCGTCGTGACTCCGTCCGTTTTGGTGATGGACAGATCGGCCGTAGCCGCCGGGCCGCTGACGCTGACGTCATCAATGGAGATGATATCGGAATTGGCACCGCTCGGGCCGCCATTGGTGACGAAGTAGCGAAAGCCCAATCGGCCGTTGTTTGGACCCGCCGGCAGTCCTGCGAGAGTGGCGCTGAACTGGGTGAAGGTGCCCGGGTAACCGTTTGCGACAAGGGTCGGATTCACGGTCAACAAGACGGACGTGAAATTCCCGACGGCGGCGGAGCCGCTGCCAGTGCTGGCGGCAAGCCCACAGGAATCCGGCGTGGAATCGAGACACAAACGTAGTTCAAGTCGATCTGGAAAGGTAGAACCGGATCCGCGGGTCCAGAAAGATACTTGATCGCCATTCGCCAAACCGGTAATCGCGCTGGTGATCAGCCAACCGCTGATGGTGTTGCTGCCAGAGGTGCAGTTGAAATTCGCGCCCGCATGATTGACACCGCTGTGCGCGACCCATGGCGTAGTGCCAGTGAACTGATTCCAGCAAGTGGGGTTGGTACCAATGGCGGTGCTTTGATTGCGAACGATCCAGCCGGTTGGCGGAAATGTTCCTTCGAAGCCTTCAGCAAGGGTCGCATTTATCGCAGCCGGCAGATTCGGATGGGCCGACGATTGCTCTGAAATTGCTCCCGCGCGTGAAACGGACTCTGCTTGTGAAAATGCTGGGCCGGAAGAAAAAAACAATGGCGTTACCAAAGCAACTACGAAGGGTATTAGTAGGCGCATGACAGACCTCCTGAAGATCAGTAATCACGAAAATCATCTTGGAAGCGTCAAGTGCACTGAATCGTGACGGACATGTCGCCGTTCGAAGTTGTGCGTCCGTTGCAGCAAAGCTTCCCCTTTTCCTGCACAGCCAATCTACTCGCTAATGCAGGGATCTTCCCGGTGTTCAGGTCTGACGTTTAATGAGGCCTCAGGTGACTGAACCGCGTGACTCGCTATTGCGCAAGTTTCCGCGCCAATCGCAGTCGGTAAAAGTGCGATTACGATTCTCCCCCGACACGGCAATCGCTTGGCCTGGCCGCTGAACGGCGATGTACAGGTGTAACTTGTCAGGCAGAGCGCAGATCCTCAAACACCGTCATCCGGCGCGCGCACCCGCTCACCACACCGATGACAAAACCGCGCTTTGTTGTGGTGCTCAGGCTCTCCGCAGCGCGTGCACGCTTCGCCCCTGCTGGTGACGAGATCGGCGCGTTTCTGGATGTTGGCCTGGATGAGTTGGGCGCCGAAGATGCCGGTGGGGACGGCGATGATGCCGTAGCCGATCAGGATCATGATCGAGGTGATGAATTGGCCGAGTGGGGTTTGTGGGGTTATGTCACCGAAGCCGACCGTGGCCATCGTCACGATGGCCCAGTACATCGCATGCGGAATGCTGGTGAATCCGTTTTCGGGTCCTTCGACAAGGTACATGACCGCACCGAACACTACGGTGATCAGCAGAACAAACAAGACAAACATGCCTATTTTGCGTCGACTCGAATACAACGCCCGCATGAGTTCCGAGCTTTCGTTCGAGTATTCGGCCAGTTCGAGGATGCGGAACACACGCAGGATGCGCAGCACGCGAATCACCAGCAAATGATCGGCGCCGAAGACGAACAGACTGATGTAAGTGGGCAGCGCGGCGGCGAGATCGATCAAGCCATAAAAACTTAGCACATACGTCATCGGTCGACGCACAAGGCTCAGGCGCAGCAGATACTCCAGCGAGAACGCGATCGTGAAGATCCATTCGAGCGCATAGAAAATCTTTCCGTAGCGCGCGTGCATGAGGCCAACGCTATCGAGCAGCGCAACCAGAACGCTGACGACAATCACGCCGAGCAAGATCAGATCGAAGCCACGCTCGTCACGCTCGTGATGGTGAAAAATGACGCGGAAACAATAGCCTCGCCAACCTTTGGTTGTGACGGGCTTGAAGCGCGGCTCCATCCATTCTTCAGTCGGCATGCGTGATCGCTCTCCACCTTTCGTTCAATTCGACGTGCGCCGAAAGGGCGCACGGTCAAGATCGGGCAAGATTACCAGCAGCCGTTCGAGCGGACGAATCGAAAGATGGCAACCCCTTTCCGATGGCCAATCAGCGCAGCAACAACACAGGCACAGGACAAGTGCGCAGGATCTGCGTGGTTGTGCTGCCGAGTATCAGGCTGCGGATGCGCGAATGGCCGTAGGCACCCATGACGATCAGATCAATCGCAGACTCCTGCACATGGCGCGCGATAGCCGTATCGGCGGCGCCGGCGACGACATGCACGTTGACCGCGAAACTGGCGTCACTGAGTTTCTCACGCGCCCATTCGAGGCCATCGGGTTCGCTGCCGAACTCGCCGACCATGAGCAGGTCGCAGGGAATGCCCTTGAGCAACGGACTGGCGCAGACGAGTTCGATGCAACGACGGGTGGTCACACTGCCATCGAAGGCGATGAGGAATTTCTGTGGGGGCGCGAACGCACGCGCGGCAACCAGCACAGGACGATGCACGGCGCGCACGACGCGCTCCAGATTACTGCCGAGATGGCCTTTCGAGAAATCAGCGTGTTCGCCGCGCTTTCCAAGCACAAATAGACGCGCGTCAGATTCGAGCTCAAGCAAAGTATCGAGCAGGCCGCCGTGGCGCAGTCGAGTTTCGGCTTCGATGCCGGCGCTTTCGCGAGCGAGTGCGCGCGCCTGATCGAGCAAGCGACGACCGCTTTCCTGGGCGATGCGCGAGCGGCTTTCATCGAGCGC
>JBDSPX010000073.1:0-4262 GCA_039930065.1 Dokdonella sp. | reverse complement strand
GACCGGTGTAATAGAGCACGCGCTCCGTGGTCGTCGTCTTGCCCGCATCGATGTGGGCGATGATTCCGATGTTGCGGTAGAGCTTGAGTGCTTTCTGCCTGGCCATGATTTTTCTCTGATACCTGATTAAAATAGATTGGCCGAGCAGAACCCCGATCACCATCGATCGAGCCATTCGACCACGAAAAACGCGACACCGGGCCCGACAGCATGGGCGCGGTCATCGCGCTACTGTCGGGTGGAAATCGAGGAAACTGCCCGATTGCTTCAGCCACGATGCGGACCGGAGTCCGCACGGGCATCCAGACATGGTCCGGATCGGCGCGCGATTTTACACGAATTGCGCGGATTGCGCTTGTATCGCAATCCGCAGACCTCGACAGCGGCCGCTGCGAACGCGTCGAGGGATTCTCGATCAGCGCCTCAATCGTGTGTTCGAGCGATATGACATCGATGAATCACCGCTTCCGAGCGCGCCGAATTCTATGCGGCAGCGACGCACGATTCATTCAATAGGTTCAAATTTCTCGCCTATACCTATAGGATGAAATGTCATTACAGGGGGCTGGAATGTTTCAATCCTTTCGAGTTTCACGTGCGCGATGGGCGTCTGCGCCCTATGCGGCTTCAATTCTTTGCGCAATCCTCGCGCTTTCAGGCACGCCAGTGCGCGCCGACTGGCAGATTCCTGCCGGGGCCGATGTGCAGCTTTCCGGTGGGCATGTCGAACTGGGCGGCAGTGATCTGTTGGTTTCAGGAACCTTGGCCCTCGGTACTGGCTCGATTGACCTCGTTCGCGCCATCTCGATCACGCCCGGCGCCGTTGTAGATGCCGGTAGCGGCTCACTTGAACTCGCGGGAACCTGGTCGAACCTCGGCAGTTTTCTCGCCGGCACGAGCACGGTGCGATTCGTCGATGGCGCCCAAGCTCAGTCCGGCCTCATTGGCGACACGGTCTTCCATGGCCTCAGCTTCATCAGCAGCACCGGCAAGACTTACGTCCTCGCGGTCGCCAGTACGCAAAGTATTGAAGGGCTGCTGACCATCCTCGGCACACCCGCTCAGGCCATTCAGATCGCCAGCGCGGCGGCAGGCCAGGTCGCCTACATGAATCTGTTACCGACCGGCACCCAGAACATTCACGACGTCGGCGTCTCCGACGTCCATGCGATCGGCCAGCCGCAGGCGCCGGATGAATCCAATCAAGGTGGCAGCGGCAATGATCTCGGCTGGTTCGGCAATACCGAATTCGTCGAAGGTATTCCGTTACCGATCCTTTCACCCCGCTGGCTAGCCATCCTCGGTGCGCTGCTGATCCTCCTGGTCGCGCGCAAGCGCCGCGCCCAAACCCATTGAGCGTTGCGCTCCATCACCGAATTGAACAGGACAAAACCATGATCCGTCGCACCGTACTCGCCTTCGCCATCCTGCAGACCCTCAGCATCGCCGTCGTCCACGCCCAGGATGTCACCGTCACACCCCCCACCGGCGGTGGATTCGTTGTCGACAATGGCGTGACGCCGTTGTTCGCAATCGATGCCGTCGGCAATTTGAGCATTGCCAATCTTGGCACAGCGGCCACACGTTCAAGTCCGGTGTGCTTCGAGGTTGCCACTGGCGCGGTTGGGCCTTGCTCGAATGCAGGCCTGATCGGCCCGACCGGTGCAACCGGATCAACCGGACCGATGGGTCCCGTAGGTCCCACCGGTGCCACCGGAGATTTCGGACCCACCGGCGCAACCGGTGCAACCGGCGCCGCAAGCACGATTGCGGGTCCAACCGGTGTGACAGGCGCAACCGGCGCGACCGGTGCCGCGGGCGCAGATAGCACAATTGCCGGACCCACCGGCGCGACCGGGGTCGCTGGCCCCCCGGGCATTACAGGACCCACAGGGGCAACTGGCGTGACCGGTGCGACTGGCGCAGCGAGCACGATTGCCGGACCAACCGGTGCGACCGGCGTCAACGGCGCAACAGGCGTTACCGGCCCCACAGGAGCGACCGGTGCAACGGGCGCAGACAGCACAATTGCGGGCCCAGCTGGACCTCCGGGATTGATGGGACCTCCGGGATCCATGGGGCCAATGGGACCGAATGGTGCCACTGGCGCCACCGGCGCAACCGGCGTAACCGGCCCGGCTGGAGTGGGAGGTGGAGCCATCATTCCGTTCGCATCCGGTCAGCCGGTGACGGTCACGACGATAGTCGGTGGGCTGTCTGGACAGAGAGCGCTGATCGGTTTCGGCAACTGGGGATCAGCGACCTCCACGGGCGGAATCATCGACCTGACGGGTGGGGCCGGCACCAACATCAACTTTGCGTTCAGCGTGCCGCGGAATGGAACGATTACGTCGATATCGGCCTTTTTCAGCAACACAACGGCACTTGCACTGATAGGCACCACGGTCACGCTGAACGGTCAGCTCTACGCATCAGCCACGCCAGACAACACCTTCAGCCCGCTACCGGGAACGACGGTTACCCTCGCACCGGCACTGACCGGCATCATCGCCAACGGATCGGTGTCCAATGGCAGTGTGACCGGGCTTTCGATACCCGTGACCACCGGAACGCGTCTGCTGTTTGTCGGATCGGCAACCGCCGCAGGCCTCACGCTGGTCAATTCGCCGAACGGCTATTTCAGTGGCGGACTGACCATCGACTAGGGCATGCGATTCGCGTCGCCTTCCCAACCGAAGGCGCCGTATCGCTTGAATTGTGCAGAGGAATGCCTGTTTTCATGCGCTTCGCTGGTGCACGCCGGCCACGCCCAACGCTTTCGATGACCGCGAGTCATGCGCTACATTCCAACGATGCGCATTTGTCTTTCCATGATTGTCCGCAACGAGTCAGCCGTGATCGAGCGCTGTCTGCGCTCGGTGCGGCCGTTCATCGATTGCTGGGCGATATCCGATACCGGTTCGAATGACGGCACCCAGGATCTGATCCGACGCGAACTGGCCGATCTGCCTGGCGAATTGATCGAACGACCTTGGATCGATTTCGCCCACAACCGCAACGAGGCGCTCGAACTCGCGGCACGTCATGGCGACTACGCATTGGTCATCGATGCGGATGAGATTCTCGTCGCCGAAGCCGGTTTTTCCTGGCAGAACCTTGGTGCACCGGGCTATATGCTCGAATTTCATTTTGCCAATACGCACTATCGCCGCGTTGCGATGCCACGCCTCGATATCGACTGGTGCTGGCGCGGCGTCCTTCATGAGGCCTTGGTTTCGGTACGCGCGGCTGACGTGGAATTTCTGCCGGGATTGCACATCCACGTGCACACCGATGGAGCGCGCAGCCAACGCCCGGTCGCGGAAAAATTTGCCGCTGATGCCGACGTGCTGCGCCGCGCACTGGCCGACGAGCCCGATAATGCACGCTACGCGTTCTATCTGGCCCAGAGCTTGCGCGATTCAGGCCAACTTGCCGAAGCGCTGATCGCGTATCGCCGCCGCGTGGCCATGGGCGGCTGGGCCGAAGAGGTCTATCAAGCCATGTTGCAAGTGGCCGTGCTCAGCGAACGCTGCGAACGCGCGGAAGCCGAGGTTCTTGCCGCTTATCTGCTCGCCTACGATTTCCGCCCGTCTCGGGCAGAAGCGCCCTGCGAACTGGCACGCTACTGCCGATTGCAAAAACACTTTGCGCTGGGTCGCGACTTTGCCGCGATCGCATTGGAAAAAGCGCCAACTGAAGATGTGCTGTTCGTCGACTACAGCGTGCAAACCTGGCGCGCCCGCGATGAGCTGGCCGTATCGAGTTATTGGTGCGGCGACTATTCGACAAGCGCCGATCTGTGCCGCGAGTTGCTCGCAAGCGCGTCATTGCCTGACACGGAGCGCGCACGCGTCGAAGCCAATCTGGCCTTCGCGCTATCGGCGTTGGGAGAGGCTCGCCCCCAAGAAGGGACAAGCGCCTGAAGGCGCTCCTACAAAAGGCGACGGATTGACGGCCCTACATGTAGGAGCCCGTTCACGGGCGAGCCTTTGTCTTCTTCTCCATCAAGCCTGTGCAATTGCACTTACCGACTCGACCACCGAACGCCGGGCCGGACCGATTTGGTCGAGAAATCGACTGAACACCGCATGCGCAGATCCGCGCATCTTGGCCATCGCCCTCGGCGTGCGGGTGAGGATGGATGCGGCGTCCTGGTCGAGGCCGGCGGCGACCAGTTCGGCGTGGTAATGCGGCAATCCGATCCAGCGTTCAATCAGGGCCTGATCCATTTCGAGATGAAACTGGAAGCCGTAAGCACT
>JBDSPX010000072.1:0-5438 GCA_039930065.1 Dokdonella sp. | reverse complement strand
ACCGTGGTCCGGGCACCGGTAGTCGCGTCTCAATTCCGGTGCTCAACATCACCAAGACTCGACTCAACGATCCTTTCCTGTGGATGCTCGGCACCAACGACAATCCGGGCGATTACCGCTCATCCGGCTGTAGCGCGTGCCATGTCGTCTATGCCAATGACCGCGATCCGCGGCACTCTGCCATCTACGCCAAATTCGGCAACACAGGCACCAGCCAGCAGGTCGATCCGACCATCCCGAAAAACGAATCCGACCATCCGCTGAAGCACGAGTTCACCCGTCAGATTCCGACCAGTCAATGCATGATCTGCCACATGCATCAGCCGAACATGTTCATCAATACCATGCTCGGCTTCACGATGTGGGACTACGAGTCGGACGCCGCCTCGATGTGGCCGAAAAAGCAGCAATACCCCGACGCTGCAAAGATGCGCGAGATCCTCGATCGCAATCCCGAGGAAGCGGCCATCCGCGGCAAATGGGGCGATCCGGAATTTTCGAAAGACGTTTCCCTGCTCAATCCGCAATTGAAGGACACCCAGTTTGCCGACTACCACGGCCATGGCTGGAACTTCCGCGCGGTCTACAAACGCGATCGCAAAGGCAACCTGCTCGACAAGGTCGGCACCAAGATCGCCGATGATGATCCAGACAAATGGAAGAAAGGCGTGCACCTTTCATCGATCCACGTCGATGTCGGCATGCAGTGCGTTGATTGCCATTTCTCCCAGGACAATCACGGCAATGGCTATCTCAAAGCCGAAGTTCAGGGCGCCGTCGAAATCCAGTGCCAGGATTGCCATGGCACGGCCGATCTCCTGCCGACCTTGAAGACATCGGGCCCCTCTGCATCGAAGTTCGGCAAGGACTTGCTGCTGATCCGCAATCCCGATGGCAAGAAGCGCTTTGAATGGGTGGGAGACAAGCTGATCCAGCGTTCGGCGGTCACGCCGGATCTCGAATGGACCATGAGCCTGGTCAAGAACACCACCGATCCGCTGTCGGGCGCCTACAATCCGAAAGCCACACGCGCACACACGATGTCGATGGATACCGGTGCGCTGCGCTGGGGTGCGGATGTGCCGATGAACGAGCGTGCGCACAGCGAAGACAAGATGCTTTGCTATGCCTGCCATACCTCGTGGACGACGAGTTGTGGCGGTTGCCATTTGCCGATCCAGGCCAACTGGAAGACGGAGCGGCACAAATACGAGGGCGGCGAGACGCGCAATTTCGCCACCTACAATCCGCAGGTTGCCCGCGATCAGATGTTCTTCCTCGGCAAGGCTGGCGACATCAAGGGCGGCAAGATCGCACCAGTACGTTCCTCTTCCGCGCTGGTCCTTTCATCGACCAATATCAATCGAGAGAAGATCTACATCCAGCAGCCGCCGATATCTTCATCCGGCTACAGTTCGCAGGCGTTTGCTCCGCACTATCCGCATACCGAGCGCAAAACCGAAACCAAGGATTGCGAGGATTGTCATCTTTCGAGAAAGAACGACAACAACGCGATCATGGCCCAGTTGCTCCTGTTCGGAACCAAGTTCATCGACTTTGTCGGCTACAACGCCTGGGTCGGAGGTGACGGTGAAGTCAGTGCGGTACAGGTTACGGAATGGGACGAACCGCAAGCCGTGATTGGCAGCTACCTGCAAAGCTTTGCCTTCCCCGACTTTTTTGCCGCACACCAGGCCAACAAGCAACAGCTAAAGGTCGCGGTTGAACATTCAACTGGCGTCGCCAACTGCTTGCAGCTTCGCGGTGAATACTTGTTCGTCTCCGAAGGAAGCAAAGGGACGCGCGTCTATGACGCGGCCAGCGTTGCCAACAAGGGTTTCTCGCAGAAGCTCATCACGGCCCCGTTCTCGCCTATCGGTCAAAACACTGCGATCAAATCGAAGAATGCGACCTGCGTTGTCCTGCCGACGACCCAACCGGTGGCACCGGAGCGAAATACCGGTGAACTGATGCGTGACAAGAATCGCGAACAGCCGATGCATCCACTGTACAAGTACGCCTTTATCACCGATGCCGAGGAGGGTCTGATCGCGACCGATATCGACACACTTGCCGACGGCGATCCACGCGACAATCACCTGAGCCGGGCGATGACCTGGAATGAAAATGGTGTGCTCAATGGCGCGCGCCACGTGGCCATCGCTGGCACGACCTTTTACGTCGCCACGCCTGCTGGCATCGTCATTCTCGATCTCGACGATCCGCTCAAGCCGCGCTATGTGAAGACGATTGCGATCAGCGATGCGCGTGCGAGCCAGGCCCAGTTCCGCTATCTCTTCGTCACGGCGGGCGATGGCATGCACGTGGTCGATATCACGCGGCCTGAGGATGCACACGAGGTTGCGGGTTCAATGTTGCCTTTGGCCGACGCGCACAAAATCCATGTCGCACGGACGTTCGCCTATGTTGCAAACGGCAACGAGGGACTCGCGATCATCGATGTTACGAATCCCGAGCATCCGAAGCTGTATCAGATGTTCAACGCGGATGGTCAGCTCAACGACGCGCGCGATGTCATCGTCGGCACGACCAATGCTTCGTTGTTCGCCTACGTTGCCGATGGCAAGAATGGCCTCAAGGTGATCCAGCTGACGTCCCCCGCGTCGCAACCCAAGTTCTACGGTTTTGCACCGGATCCCAAACCCCAACTGATCGCCTGGTATCCCACGAAAAAACCGGCACTGTCGCTGTCACGTGGACTTGAACGGGATCGCGCCGTCGATGAGACCGGCCATCAGATCGCGGTGTTCGGTCGTATCGGTTCGCGCCCCTTCAACCTCGAAGAAATGCGCCGGCTTTTCCTCAAGGCTGACGGTACGCCGTGGTATGTCAGCAATGACGTTGATGATCATGAGACGAAGGCGGTCGACACCTCGGTGGAAAAGACGCGCGCAAACGACGCATCGGGATCAAGCAGCACTGACGCGCCCGCGACGATGCATTGATAATCAGGCGCCGGATCCAGCAGGATCCGGCGCGTATCGCATGCAGTCCGAAACCAACACACGCACCCTCAAGACGTTCTACGCGGCCTTCGCGGCGCGTGATGGCAAGGCCATGAGTAGCTGCTATCACCGGGATGCGCAATTCAGGGATGAAGTCTTCGACCTGCGCGGAGCCGAAGTCGGTGCCATGTGGCGCATGTTGTGCGAGCGCGGCAAGGATCTGCGCATCGAAGCAACCAATCTCATGGCTGAGGGCGAATCAGGCAGCGCGGATTGGCAAGCCTGGTATGCGTTCTCCGCAACGGGACGTTCAGTCCACAATCGTGTTCACTCGCGCTTTCAATTTCGCGACGGGCTGATCATCGAACAGGTTGATTCGTTTTCGTTTGCAACGTGGTCACGCCAGGCCCTGGGCCCGATCGGTGTTCTGCTCGGTTGGTCGTCCCTCTTGAAGCGCAAGGTCCGCGCCAATGCGCGTATCGCGTTGACGGCCTATATGGCAAATGAAATTCCCGCGTCCTGAGCGAACAATCGAAACACCGCGTTCATTTCAGCAAGGCTAAACTGCGCGGCATGTCCGCCCTTCACTTAGCGACACCCAATGCACAGTCGAGCGCATCGATGCGCTTGCTCGCCGCGCAGGCATTCAGTCGCGCCGCAGGTGCACCCTTGATTACCGGCAACAGCGTCGACCTTCTGATCGACGGCAAGGCCAACTTCGATGCCTGGCTCGCAGCCATCCAATCCGCACGATCGAGCATCCTTTTCGAGAACTATATCTTCAGCAACGACGAGCTGACCCTTGGATTTCGCGATGCGCTGGTTGAGCGCGCGAACGACGGAGTCCGCGTGCTGATTGTCCGCGACTGGCTCGGATGTCTCGGTCAGTCGGCGCGAAGCTTCTGGCGGCCACTCGTCGATGCCGGCGGCGAGCTGCGCACCTTCAATCCACCGAGCCTAGGCAGACCGTTCGGCTGGCTCTCACGTGATCATCGAAAGTTGCTCGTGGTCGATTCCACCGTCGGGTTCCTTGGCGGTATCTGTGTCAGCGCCAAATGGCTGGGAGATGTGAGTCGCGACATCCCGCCGTGGCGGGACACCGGCGTCGCAGTTCGCGGGCCTGCCTTGCGCGAGCTCGCCGCGTCGTTTGCCGACACCTGGTCGCATCTCGGCAGCAACCTGCCAGAAGACTTCCTCGATCCCTTTGAAAATCTGCAATGCGTGGGCGACATCGATCTGCGCGTCATCGCCACCGTACCCAACCGTGCCGGGATCTATCGCCTGGACCAGTTGATCTCCTCCATGGCGCGCGAGCGCCTGTGGCTGACGGATGCCTATTTCGTCGGCGTCGCACCCTATGTTCAAGCGCTCTCGGCCGCCGCGCGCGATGGAGTCGATGTGCGACTGCTGGTTCCTGGCACCAGCGATATTCCGGCGATCGGCGGCATGTCTCGCGCGGGTTATCGCCCGCTGCTCGAAGCGGGCGTGCGCGTGTTCGAATGGAATGGCTCGATGCTGCACGCGAAAACCGCGGTCGCCGACGGACGCTGGGCACGAGTCGGATCAAGCAACCTCAATCTGGCAAGCTGGATCGGCAACTGCGAACTCGATATCGCCGTAGAGGACAGCAATTTCGCGAATCTGCTGGAACGTCAGTACGAAACCGATCTGGAAAATGCCACCGAGATTGTCCTTGGCGATCGGCGTCGCGTTTTCAGGCAGCCACGACCAAAGCCCGATCAGATTCGCGGCCATAGCGGAAGCTCGAGCCGCGCCGCTGCAGGCGCCTTGCGCCTGGCCAATTCGATGAGCGCGGCGATCACCAATCGTCGCGTGCTTGGTCCTGCCGAATCGACATCACTGGGCGGAGGAGCCCTCGTGCTCGGGGTGCTGGCTGCGGTTTCGATACTCTGGCCGGCAGTTATCGGCTGGCCAATTGGCGGACTCGCGTTCTGGTTCGCCGCGATTCTTTCGACGCGCTTCTTCAGCGCCCTGAAGAAACGCTTCACTCAAAAAAACATCGATCCCCGGCAGTAGCTACAACTTCGCCGCGGACTGGTAAACAGCGCGCCGCTCCAACCACCAGCACAGTGCGCTGAGCAGCAACCAGATCAGGAACAGGGGCCAACGTTGCATGGCAGCGCGATGGGTCGATATTGCCGAGCCATGCACGAGCCTTGACGTCGACTCACGTGTCTCGACACGCATCAACGATTTCGCATCGTCAGCCGAAGAGACATACAGCGGCCAGCGCGACTCCCCATCGACCAGTGTGTGCCAGCCGGACTGCAACGGCCACCAGGCAGCGCAGGAAGCCGCGCTCCTTTGGGTCAGCAAGTCATGTCGGTTTCCTTCGGCGTCCTCGATTGCCGCTGCGGCTTTCAGGCCGCAGACAACGCTGCGTAGTCCCACGCGCGCGGATTTTGGCAGATCAGGCTTGTCAACGCCGCGGGCTCGCGCAATGCGCTTGAA
>JBDSPX010000071.1:0-3199 GCA_039930065.1 Dokdonella sp. | reverse complement strand
GGATCCCTGCCTTCGCAGGGATGACGGGCGGTAAGAATATTTGTCCTCAATCGACCGTGGACGTTGGCGATGCTTGATCATCGGAGCGTGTCTGCCACACACCGTCCTTCAAAATTTCAATCGGATTGAAGCGCATCTTGTAATCCATCTTCGGATGACCCTCGATCCAGAAACCGAGATAGAGATGATCGACGCCGCGCTCGCGGGCAATCGCGATCTGCTTGAGGATCGCGAAACTCCCAAGGCCGCGATCGCGAACCTCGGGATCGTAAAACGTATAGACCGCCGACAATCCGGGGGAACAGAAATCGGTGACCGCCACGGCAAGCAGGCGGCCCTTGTCGCGAAACTCGATGAAGCGCGTCGGACTCCAGTGCGTGTACAGGAATCGCGAAAAATCCTCGGGATGTGCATCGTCCATGCCGCCATCGGGATGGCGCCATTTCAGGTAGCGCAGGTACAAATCGAATCGTTCATCACTGTAGCGCGCCGGGACGATTGCGATATCGAGATCGGCATTGTGCTTCAGACAACGTCGCTGGCTGCGATCCGCGACAAACGCGGCGACCGGAATGCGGCAGGCGATGCAGGCGCGACAGGCTTCGCAGCGCGGAATATACACATGGCCGCCGGCGCGCCGGTAGCCGCGGAGCAAGGCGATATCGTAGAGCCGATCGAGTTGTGGCGAGCTCGGATCGATGACCAGGTTCTGGGAGGTGCGATCAGCATAGTAGCCGCAGCCATGCGGCAGGGTCTGAAAGAGGCGGACGACATCGGAGCGCATACCGCATTCTGACTCAGCAAGACGGTAAAAAGTTGCGTACTCGTCAACGGAAACAAAACTTCCCGTTCGAATGCACTGCTCAGCGCATCAAATAGCTGATCGCGATCAGCAGCAGCACGCCGCCGATCAAGCCGAGCAAAACCATGCGGATGCGCATCGAATTGGCCTTGTGTCGACGCGGATCGCTCGGCGAGCGCGCGGCCGCGAGTTCGTCGGCAAATCGGATCGCCGGTTCAAGTCCGGCTTCGCGAAGAAGCTCTCGGGCGCGGGTCTGATCGTTGGAGTCGGTCACCCAGACCTGAGCCCAGCCTTCGCTTTCGCCGCGTTCGGAATAGCTGAAGCGCTTCCATTGCCCGCCTTGCCAGTCGCGGCGATTGCGGATCGTCGTGGCGATGTGCTTTTCCTCAAGCAGCGCAACGACGCGTTCAACGTTTTCATAGCGAGGCGATGTGTAAATCTGGCGCATGCGGAATCCCTTCAGTCCTTGTCGACAACGCGAATCAGGCCTTCCTGTGCGGTCGAAGCCACCAGAACGCCGTCGCGGGTGAAGATCATGCCACGCGAGAGGCCGCGCGATTGCTGGGCGCTCGGGCTGTCACAGGAATACAGCAACCACTCATCGGCGCGGAACGGTCGATGAAACCACATCGCATGATCAAGGCTCGCCATGCGCACGTTCGGTTGCAGGTACGAAATCGCATGCGGAAACGTGGTCGTGCCGATCAGATGGAAATCCGATGCGTAGGCGAGCAGCGAGCGATGTAATACCGGGCTGTCCGGCATGCGATCGACGAGGCGGAACCAGACGTTCTGATACGGCGGCTGCTTGGTCGGATTGAGTTCGTTGCGCGGATGCACATGGCGAAACTCGAACGGGCCGGCCTTGTTGAGCCAGCGTTTGCGCTTGGCCGGGATCTTGTCGAGCTCATTCGCGGGGATCATGTCGACCAGCGGCAGATCTTCGGGCTTCGGAACCAAAGGCATCGGGAACTGATGGTCGGCACCGGGCTCAGGCGCCTGGAATGAGGCCGTCATGTTGAATATTGGCTGGCCATGCTGGATCGCAACGATGCGCCGCGCCGAAAAGCTGCCACCATCGCGGCTGCGCTCGACGCTGTAGATGATCGGTGCCTCGACATCGCCGGCACGCAAAAAATAGGCATGCAGTGAATGCGCATGGCGGCCTTCATCAACCGTCTGTTGAGCCGCCGACAGGGCCTGGCCAAGCACTTGGCCGCCGAACACGTAGCGTGTGCCGATATCGCGGCTCTGGCCGCGGAACAAGTTGTCTTCCAGGCGTTCGAGCTGGAGCAGGTCAATCAATTCGCTGACGATGGATGCGGGCATGAAAGCGGACGGTCGGTGCGGCGGACCAGTATAGCCAAGCCGCTGCTGCGGTGCGTCAATCCGTCTTGTCGGCGGGCCACCGCTGCAGGCCGCTAGCGGCGACCACGTCAGCCCATGGAAACATCGGCCCCGGGTCAATCCGCCGTGGCAATAACAGATCGGGATTGTCGCTCGATGGTTCCGTGCGCTGATCGAGCTCGAAATGCCCCGCGATCCAATGCAGATTCGGATATTCGTGGCGTAGTCGCTTGAGCAGGGCGAGCAGCGAGTCAATCTGCGCGGTCGTGTACGGCTCGGTCATGGCCTGATGGCGCGAATCATTCCAATTCGGGTAGCGCCCAAGATTGACCAGCTCGATACCGATCGAGCGCGGGTTGAACTGGAAGGTATGGTGGGCGACGCGCAGATCTCTGACAAAACGCAATGTGCGGCCATCACGATCGATGTAGTAGTGACCGCTGTTGCCGGTTTGGCTTTCCTCATAGCGAATGCGTTCCCCATACTCACGCGCCATCGCCAGATCAGGCAACTCGGTGCAATGGATAACAACGAGGTCGATCGCAGAAGGTTGGCGTTCGGCGAGGCGCGACTCGTAGGGCAGGGGCCAGTCTTGGATGTTGAAGTCAGTCATTCGCGCAGTCTCTCATGAGTACGAGTGTCTGATCGTTTCCCCACAACGACCAAGCAGGCGGCGTGAGTATCTAGGGCAGTTTCCGCCTGGCTGCATTCTTGTGGGTAGCGGCTTCAGCCGCGATGCTCCTCGCCAACCTCGCCAACCTCGCCAACCTCGCCAACCTCGCCAACCTCGCCAACCTCGCCAACCTCGCCAACCTCGCGAACGAGCATCCTCCCCAAGAGGGGACAAGGGCCTGAAGGTCTCTCCCACAGAAGCCGCTTGGGCGGTTGGATTTCGTGGGTGCGACTCGCGTTGCTGCTTTGGTGTTGGTGTTAGCATCGCGCGTTTTGACGGAGCCGCATTCGTGAAAGGAACCATCATTCTTTCCCATGGCCTCGAAAGCGGGCCTGACGCGACCAAGGTCACAGCGCTCGCCCAGGTTGCGGATGAGC
>JBDSPX010000070.1:0-3055 GCA_039930065.1 Dokdonella sp. | reverse complement strand
GCTATCTCAACTTCGGTAGCGTTGCACTCTCCGCGCGCGAAGCATTGGCTCAGCCTTGTTTGATGCCCTGGTTTTTCATCGCTTCGAGTCCGCTGAGATTGAGTGAGGTCAGCGCAGACTTGAGCGTATTCATGTCGAGGCCTTCGCCACTGCCGCGCAGCTTCACCGCAAAGCGGTCGCCGAGAACGATGCCGAACTCGCCGCTGTGGTTGTTGCTGTCCCAGCTTTCGTTGATCAGGCGGCCATCCTGCTTGTAGGTTTTCTCGTAACCGTATTCGGTCTGCTTCTCGGACTCGATACCTGCGATACCGGCGAGGGCCATGACGCCTTTGGCCCCTCCCATATCGGTGATTTCGAGATCCAGCTGATTGTTGTTGGCGTCGCGGTAGCTCGCGCGCCCGGTACTGACCTGCACGCCCATTGCACCGTTGCGCTCGACGCTGATTGATTCGCGCTTGAAACCAGCCAGCTTTTCCGGAAGGAACGGCTTGATCGCATCGGGCGCAAGGGCCTCGACTTGATCACCGCCGCCGAGCACGCTGCCGAGCATGGCCGAAGCCGCATTGGCCTGAGCCTGCTTGTCGCCACTGCGTTCGGCCGCTTCCATCTTCTTGCTTTGCTGCTCCATTTTCTGGCCGAGCGCGGCGAGTTTGCCGAACGGGCTGTCGCTATCGACGCTCACGCTGCTGCTGGTGCTGTTGTTGATGCCACTGAGGGCAGCACCGGCACTTCCTGCCGCGGTAATGCCGCCGACGATCATGCCGAGAATGATGCTCAGGATGATTCCGATCACGATGATCACGATGGTATAGACGACCGACTTCTCGGGCGGATTGCGCATCGTGTGCGGAAGACCGACGAAGAGCAGATAGATGCCATAGATCGAGCCGGCGAACGCAATAAGCCAGCCAATCCAGGGCACGATCACCGCAATGCTGGCGATCCATCCGGCCGTGTAGGAATACGCCGCGGTCTTCAGCGCCTGGATCGGGTTCTTCTCGCCACCAAAACTTGGTGCCAGCGCATCGATGATCAGACCGAGGATGTAAACGACGGCGAGAATCAAGCCGTACTGGACGATCATGCCGATGATTCCGCTGACCATCGGGGTGCGCACGGTAACGCCGATGAGCGGCACGCTGTAGCCGATCAGACTGCCCTTGATAAAGCCGGCAATCGCCGGAATCGCTGCAAGGACGAGAATGTAGTTTTTGTACAGGTTGGCAACCGTTTCGGGTTCAGCGGCGATGACCGGCCACTCTGTTTTTGGCGTCAGCAGAATGGCCTGGACGCGTGCGATCAATTTTGAAAAATCCATGGTGTCTCCCCTGCATTGGAATGAAACGCTGCGAGCGTACGTGAACGATGGAACAATTCAGATCGATCTCGGTAACCGCCGACGATCTGAACGACTGGACATTCTAGGTCAGCCGACGCACAAGGATGTGGACAAATCGTTAGCTGGAATGCGAGCTGGTCGTGGGGACAATTGTGACGCACTTGGCACAATCCATGCTGCTAAACTTCGCGGCTGACGTCTTTCAGGAGTTTCGGCACATGTCATCGCGTAATCCAGCCGTCGAGCCGGGTATTCCGGCGAATGCGGAAAATCTCTATCGGGTCACCCGTGCGGATCTTCCATTGAGCTGCCCGATGCCTGCCATGGCGCTGTGGAATTCCCATCCGAAGGTCTATCTGCCGATCGAGGAGCAGGGTGGCAAGGCAAAATGCCCGTACTGCGGCGCCGATTACGTGCTTGAAGGCTGAGCAGATTCCGCCGCTGAATGCACTCATACACGGAGAGGTGGATTTGTCCGGACCAGGTATCAATCTGACAAATCCGCGCTTGTGTGTGGTGCAGTTGGTGCCTGCCTTGGTCTCTGGCGGAGCCGAGCGCTCGGTGCTTGAGATTGGACGCGCACTGATCGAGGCCGGTCACGAGTCGATTGTGGTGTCGGGCGGTGGCCGTCTGGTCGAGCAGCTGGTGGCGGAGGGCAGTCGCCACTTCGATTTGCCGATCGGCAGGAAATCCCTGCGGACGTTGACGCTTGTGCCGAGTCTGCGTTCGATACTGGCCGAAACCGGTGCCGATATCGTGCACGCGCGCTCGCGGCTTCCGGCTTGGCTTGGCTGGCGCGCGATCCGCGGATTGCCAGCGCCCAAGCCGCACTTCGTGACAACCGTACACGGACTCAATTCGCCGGGTTGGTACAGCGGCATCATGGCGCGCGGCGATCGCGTGATCTGCGTATCGAACCTCGTTCGCGATCACGTGCTGCGTCACTATCGCTCGACCAGTCCGCAGCGGCTCGTGCTGATACCACGCGGTGTTGATGGCGCTGATTTTCCGTTTGGTCATCAACCCGACGACGAATGGCGCGCGCGCTTTTTCAAGGACTATCCGCAATTGGATGGCGCGCCGCTGCTGACCTTGCCTGCGCGTGGTACGCGCCTGAAAGGTCACGCCGACGCGATCGAGCTGCTGGCCGATCTGAAGAATCGCGGCGTCGATGCGCGCTTGTTGCTGCTCGGCGCACGCGAGCCGGGTCGCGAGCAGTATGTCGCCGAACTGGAGGCGCTGGCGGCCAAGCTTCAAGTGGAAGACCATCTAGTGATCAGTTCACCGCGCGCCGACGTACGCGACGTCATGGCCGTGTCGACCCTGATCCTGCAGCTCAGCACGCAACGCGAATCGTTTGGTCGTACCGTGATCGAAGCCTTGTCGCTGTGTCGTCCGGTGCTTGGCTATGCCCATGGCGGCGTCGGTGAATTGTTGACCGAATTGTATCCGGCCGGCCGCGTGCCGCCGGGTGATCGCGCGCGACTCGCCGAGCGCGCCGCTGACCTTATGCGTGCCGCACCCGCGATCCAGCCACTGACGCGTTATCGGCTCAGCGACATGCAGGAAGCCACCCTCGCTCTGTATCACGAACTCGCGGTCGAACCCCGGCGCCGAAGCAGCGACCGATGAAGGCGCTCCAGTCGATGCGTCGCAGTGAGCTCGGCGCACTGCTGATCGTGCTTGCCGTGTTGGTGCTGTTGCCGATCGGAAGAA
>JBDSPX010000069.1:0-2825 GCA_039930065.1 Dokdonella sp. | reverse complement strand
GAGTAGATCGGTTTTTGATTTCGCTTTGCCGGAAGATGTTGTCAAGACGAATTGGTCGTCATAGAAGTCGCGAGCCTGATCGACATCGTGGTCGGCGATGAGCGCGTTGAGCAGCCGGTCCTGGAGCGCGACTGCGTCCTCAAGCAACTTGCTTGCCTGTGGGGATTGGGCCTGCGTGGAAGGAGATGCCATTGCGAATAGAAGGCCGAAAGCAAAGAGTTTTTTAATCGTTGAATACTGAACTAGCATGGTTCTCTCCTGATTGAATAGTTCGTATGCGCTTTGGAAAAATGCATCCCGACGTGCATGCTCAGCCCGCCAAAATCGGCAGGACAATATTGGGGATGAAATCGACAAGAAAGTGCACCGCCATGTTCACCCAGAGATTCCGCCTCCACAGGTACAGACATGAAAGTACGCCACCGAGCAGGAAAGCCAGTAGAACGCCACCAAGACCCTGACTCGCGTGGAATGCAGCGAAGATGACGAGCGGCAAGCCGACTGAAAGGACGCGCCGGGACGTCAGGCTCTCGAGTCGAGAAATCGCGTAGGCGCGGAAACAGAATTCTTCGACCACTCCAGCGCGCAAGACGATCAGACACATCAGCCACGGGCCCGGCTTGAACGATGCCGTTGAGCCTCCAAACTGCAGCCCGAGGGTCTGAATCAGAAGTATGCCGATCACCGTCGCTGCCGCGCACGCCAGTAATCCGATCACCACAGTGACGACTGCCTTGCCTGCCGTAATGCTGCGCAATCCAATCGATGACCATGGCTGCCCCTCTACACGCCTGACCAGAACCAGCAGCAGCGCCGCCGCAGCGAAGATTGAAAGCTCTCGCGCAATGACGAGCATGGAATCCAGCGGTACGAACGCAACGCGGAATGCGATCGCGATGAGTGGAATCATGAGCAAGGCCATTGCAAGCCCGATGAAGGCCACGGGCTTTGTTTCTTTGGCGACAGGCATTTGGAATCCCGGGTTGAATAATGTTCGAGAGCAAGTGCATCGCTCGCTGGATCAACTGCGCTATCCAACGGAACGATTCAAGGTCGGTACGATTCGCGAAAACCAAACGGATGCTCCCAACGTGTTTGGAACGCGGAACAGCGCGTTGAATGGACATGACTTTGCTGTCGCAGGAGAGACCTTTTGAACTTCCCGTTCGACTGAGGCACAGGAAAACACGATGTGATGCGAAAGCCGCAGCGTGGCGAAGCCGTGTCGGCTGGAGGCAACCGGCGAATGAATGGGCTCGACTCGACGGGGAGTCACAAAGGCCGGTATTCGAAGCTCGCACCATGCATTCGACGTGAAAAATATCGGGCAACGCATGCTTGATCGGCGGATGCGCTGACGACAGCCGCCAGCTATCGTTGCAGGTCCGAAAGCCGAAATGTCCAAGCCGCATGCAAATTCGCGTTTGATACAGGGCGCGTCAAATCGTCTTGGGAACAACAACCGTGAGTGCAGTAGTTGCCGTCAATCGTCGTCCCGGCAAACTGTGGGCATTCCTGCAGTTCCCGTTGACACGCTTTCTCCTTGCGGTGCTTTTCGTCACCGTCCCCGTGACCCTGCTGCAGTTGATTGGGAAAGCAGCTGGTATTGTCAGCCGCAGTCCAGCTGGAGCGGTATTGAGCGTAGTTCTCCTCCTGACAATTTTTGGCGGGTATGCCTGTTACGTGCATTGCATCGAGCGTCGCAAAGTCTCGGAGCTCGATCGACGTGGCGCCGTGCGCGAATTTGTCCCCGGGCTACTTTTGGGCGCGGCTCTGTTCGGCGCAACCATGCTGATTTTGTCGCTTTGCGGAGTCTGGACCTACACAGGATTGAACGAAATATCCGCGTGGGTCTACCCGCTTTTTACCGCGTTGCTGGTGGCCGCTGTCGAGGAGACGCTGGTGCGAGGCGTCCTGTTCCGGATGCTTGAGGAAGGGCTCGGAACATGGATAGCTCTCGGCATATCGGCACTCCTCTTCGGTGCCATGCACGCTTTCAATCCCGGCGCCTCCGCAACAGGTGTCATCGCTATCGCGCTGGAAGCCGGAATACTCCTTGGCGCTGCGTATGCGCTGACGCGTCACTTGTGGTTCGTCTTCGGCCTGCATGCGGCCTGGAACTTCACCGAGGGCGGTCTCTTTGCGGCCCAGGTATCCGGGCACGAGGCCGAAGGTTTGGTAAATGTTCAATTCGAGGGCAGCGATCTTTTGACCGGTGGCGCATTCGGTCCGGAGGCCTCGATCGTCGCGGTCGTGGTCTGCTTGATCGCCAGCGTCGGGCTTATGATTCTGGCGCAGCGAAAGGGTCACATCGTCGCCCCCTTCTGGAAGCGCCATTGAGCGATTTGGCCCATTGATCGGATTACGCACAAGGATGTGTTGGCTGCCGCCAGGCCAAGAAATTCCATTCACTCTGGAGTAAACCATGATTCTCATTTCCACCCTGTTCGCCGCCACGGCGTTTTCATCCACGGTGACTGGCTTGCCACCCGGAAATCAGGCCGAGGAAGCCTATTTTGGAAAACTGGCGACTTGTCAGGAATCCTGGTACGGCTGGAAAGATGATGAGCTGAGGATGAGTAGATACCTTGAAAGCTTCGACAAGAATTTCAGCCATGGCGAAGAGGATCCGGCATTCCTTCCAAAAGGTCCCGGCAAAGTTCTGGGCTTCCCCCTGATCAAGGTCTATCCAAGTTCAGTCGGCACCGGAGTCGGCTTTTCCCTGCAACTCGGCGGCCAGCTCGCGCGAATCCAAAAAGAAGTCGAGCATCAGCTTGGAACCTCACTCGAGTGCTCCTCCAGTGATGGCATGACCTCGTGCGGGG
>JBDSPX010000068.1:0-5845 GCA_039930065.1 Dokdonella sp. | reverse complement strand
CAATGGCGCGAATCCGAGCAGCACAATCATCGATGCCAACCATACTGACCGAGCGATCTCGATCAACGCCGGTCGCAAGGCAACTATCAGCGGGTTGACCGTGCGCAATGGAAACGACAGTAATGTCGGAGGGGTCGGCGGCGGCATACAGAACATGGGCAATCTGACGCTCAGCGACTGCATCGTCGAGAACAACTATTCCTCGAGTGCGGGCGGCGGTATTGGAAATCGATTCGAGGGAACCCCAGCCATTCAAGATAGCGTCGTTCGGTTGAATGCGACGGCCTACAGCGGTGGCGGATTGTATCTGGCCGGACTCTCGTCGATCAGCTACAGCAGTATCAGTTCGAACGTCGCCGTGGGAGCCGGTGGCGGAGTGTTTGTCAGTGAGAACGCCGATGCCTATTTTCGCGCCACGACGATCAGTTCGAATGGTGCCAACTATGGCGGCGGAGTCGAGGTCTATTTCACCCTCGTGCATCCGGAACAGATTCCTCAGATCACGCTGGTGAACAGTACGTTGAGCGGAAACTTCGCCTACACCGACGGCGGCGGAATCAACAACCTGTCGCGCGCCTTCCTCTACAACACCAGCATCATCGACAATGACGCCGATCACGACCGCGACATGATTGGTGGCATCGGTGGCGGAGTAAACACGGCATCCGGGCTGCGCTTTATCGCCGTCAACTCGCTGATCGCCAGAAATACCGTTCTCGATGCGCCCATCTACAACGACTGCAACGGGACGCTCGAAGTCTACGGGCGCAATTTTTTCTATGATGTCGCGGGTTGTGCGTTCAGCGGCAATGGCATTGCCGCGCGAGGATTTGTCACACTCGAATCCATCGGGCCACTGCAGAACAACGGCGGGCAGACTCTGACCCATGCGTTGCTGTCCGGCAGCGCCGCGATCAACGCAACGACGGCGCAAGGTTGTGTCGACGACGCGGGTGACGCATTGGTGCTCGACCAGCGTGACGCAATACGTGGCACCGGCGTTGCTTGCGATGCGGGCGCGTACGAATTCGGTGCAACGGCTCCGGTGGTTGATCGTATTTTTGCCAATGGATTCGAGCTGGTTCCCTTGACCCAGTAGTTGAGTCAGATAACTTCGCGGCTGACGAGCGACGGCAGCCGCGTGACCCGGCGATTGCAGCGTTGAACGCCGATACAAGCAGGGCGACCACCCTGATCACGCTCAGCTTCATCGCGTGGCCGGAATCCGCGTTGATTCCTGTAGCTGGAATCGCAAGCGTCTCCGTGATGGCGCGATTCCGAGTTTGAACCATGATTTCCCATCGACGATTGGCATCGCAACATGTGCCATCCAATCCGACCCCCGCTGCGGCCCTGCTCTTTAGCGTGATGCTGATGAACGCGTCTATTGCGCATGCTGACGTGATCTTCAACGTCAACACCGTGGCTGACCAAATCGATCTGGATGTTTCCGACGGAATTTGTCAGACAAGTACGGGCGCGTGCTCGCTGCGCGCCGCCATCATGCAGGCCAACCATCTGACCGGGCCGATTACGACGCGAATCAAACTGCCGGCGGGCACCTACACGCTGACTCGCCCCGTTGCTGGCGGGAATGGCGAGGACCGTGGTGACCTGAATTTGACCTCCCCGCTGAGTGCTGGCCAATCCATCGTGATCGAAGGCGCGACTGCTTCGACCTCGATAATCGACGCCAACCAGATAGATCGTGTCCTATCCATCGAATTGGATCGGGTCGTGACCCTGAGCAAGGTCACTGTGCGCGGCGGCTACAGGACAGACATGCCCGGTGGCGGGATATTCAGTGAGGGTGCGCTGACACTGCTCGACAGCATCATCGAGGCCAATGCATCCGATTCAGGGGGTGGCGGAGTCCATAGCAAGGGCACTCTGGATATTCGGCGCAGCATACTTCGTTCAAATACCGGAAATTCCGGTGGCGCCGCGTACGTCGCAGGTGTCGGAACTATTCGCGACAGCAGTTTGTACGGCAACGCTTCGCATGTTGTCGGCGGCGCAATAGCAGTCAGCTTCTTTC
Organism: Dokdonella sp.; assembly: GCA_039930065.1. Taxonomy (GTDB): domain Bacteria; phylum Pseudomonadota; class Gammaproteobacteria; order Xanthomonadales; family Rhodanobacteraceae; genus Dokdonella. Next base: position 3,807 of record JBDSPX010000068.1, on the reverse strand, counting down.
CGGAGCCTGCTACCTTGGTCATTCTCAATAGCACAATAAGCAACAATGCCGCTAACCTCAATGGCGGCGGAATCTACAATGAGGGCAATACCTTCCTCTACAATACGTCCATCATTGGCAATGATGCTGACCATGATCGCGACCAGCTCGGGGGTGTTGGCGGTGGCGTGAATAACCACGCCGGCTCGCGCCTTGTCGCAGTCAACTCGTTGATCGCCGACAACACCATTCTCGACGCCCCGATCCCGGATGATTGCAATGGTCAACTCGAAGTCTACGGCTGGAACTTGCTCAGCGACTTCACGGCCTGCACATTCAGCGGCAATGGAGTAGCGGGCCGAGGCTACGTATCGGGCAACACGATTGGCCCGCTGACGGACAACGGCGGCCCCACGCCGACGCACGCCCTGCTTGCCGGCAGCGAGGCGATTGATACGACAACAGTCCAGGGTTGCATTGACGATTCATTGGCCGCATTGGCAACCGATCAGCGCGGCGCACCGCGTATCGCCGGTCTGCGTTGTGATGTCGGTGCTTTCGAGTATGACTCGGTGGTTCCAACTCCCGACCTCATTTTTCGCGATGGCTTTGACAGTGGCATGTGAGCACGATGGTCACGTGTGCGTGCTGCGTGGCCGCCTGACTCGCCAACTCCTGTTCCAACTATCGTTCGCAGAAGCTCTATTCGTTTCCGTGGAGAAAGCACGTGTCTGCCCATGCCGAAACCATCCGCTTGCCGTCTGATCGCTACTTCCATGCGGGCATGGCAACAGCCATGCTGATAACGGTCTTTGTCGGCTTCGCACCGACGTTCTATTTGCGGGCAGCCTTCGGCTCGCTGCCGTCGTTACCACTGCTCCAGCTGCACGGTTCGCTGTTCAGCGCGTGGATGCTGCTGTTTCTGATTCAGACCTTGCTCGTTGCCAGCGGAAATACCGCGTTGCATAGACGACTGGGCATTGCTGGAGCCGTGCTGGCGCTGGCGTTGCTCGTGGTCGGAGTGATGACGGCAATAACGGCGGCAAAACTGGAGCACGGGCCCCCCGGGATCGATCCCGTGCGCTTCCTCGCCATTCCCTTGACCGCGATCCTTGTTTTCGCCGCGACGGTCGGGGCGGCGCTATATTTCCGTCGGCGCAGCGAATTCCATAAGCGACTCATGCTGGTCGCAACCATTGGAATCCTGACACCGGCGATCGCGCGCATGCTCATGAATTTGGATCTGGGCGCTTCAGCCCCACCCTTGGGATTCGTGCTGACCGACGTGTTCTTCGTGCCTTGCCTGATTGTGGACAAGCTCCGCTACGGCAGGATCCATCCGGCTTTTCTCTGGGGCATTGGGCTACTGATGCTCTCGCAGATCGGCCGCGTGCTGATCATGCGCACCGACACGTGGATGACCATCGCCCAATGGCTCACGCGTTGATTCCGGTAGTGAAATTGCAGACGTCACAAGAGCAAGTTGTCGGTCGTAGATCTGCCAGTGCATGAAAGAACGGACATGTAACCACGATGGCTGTCAGTACCCAACGCCTGCCACCCACATACGCCGATCGTGCGACGAAAAACGGCGCGGCCTCATGAGTGGCACCCAAGACAAGCAGATGGAGACAATTTCGTGAACCTCTCATTGCGAATAGCCACGAATTTCTCTCTCATGAAAATCTCCGCGGCCGATCGCGCACACCTGCGCTACGCATTGTGCATTGGCGCCCTGCTCGTGCTTGCACTGGCCACGAATGCGGGGGCGACCACCTTTACCGTTACCAATTCCTCCGATTCGGGATTTGGAAGCCTGCGTCAGGCGATCCTGGATGCCAACGCGCAGCAGGTCACCGGGGGTCAGGGTTGCGCGCCGCATTCCATTGTCTTCGCGATCCCAGGAAGCGGACTGCACACGATCCAGCCACTGTCGCCGCTGCCCAGATTCAATATCCCGATCACCCTCGACGGCTACTCGCAACCGGGATCCAGCGTAAACACGCTCAACGAAGGCAGTAACGCGGCGCTCAAGATTGAACTGGATGGCAGCCTGGCGGGCCCCACCGACGCCATCGTGATCGGCGCGTCGGTCCCGGGCTCGAATTTGTGTGCCGGCAACACCAGTGTGATTCTGGGCCTCGTCATCAACCGTTTTGCGGGCGCGGCGTTGTCAATGGGCGAGGAGTTCTGCCCGGTCAACGGCTTTTGCCCGGTCGGCGGCGTACGCATCCAGGGGAATTTTTTCGGTACTGATGCTTCCGGCATGGTCGGGTTGGGAAATGGAATCGCCCTCGGCCGCGCCAATCTGGTTTTTGGGCGCGGCAGCACAAGCAACATTGTCGGCGACGAGATTGCGCAATCGGGTGGCCCCAACCCTCCGCTTGCACAGACGCGCAATCTGATCTCGGCTGCTGGTGGCGATGGTATTTACATCGGTTCGACACGCGCCGACGCGCGCGCTGAAAGCCATCGCATTCGCAACAACATCATCGGTCTTTCCGCCAGCGGAACGAGCGCATTGCCGAACGCGGGCAGGGGCATCACGGTTGATCTCAACAGTTCAAACATCGCGATCCACGACAACCTGATTTCGGCCAATCTGAGTGATGGCGTGGCGATATTCGACAGCCCGATCTCGCTTTCATCGGTGGTATCAAACGGCATCGGCGTCGGTGTCGGAGGTATCCCATTGGGCAACGGTGGAAACGGCGTTCTCGTCGCGGGAAACTCAACCATCGCATTTGTCGGGGCGCGCTACCGCTTCTCTGCCTTCGGTACGGCAAGCATTTCGCACAATGGCGGGGCCGGACTTTTCGTCGACGACCTTGCCCAAGTCGACGTGAATCCTTCAATTGGGGGAAACGGAGGTCTTGCCATTGATCTTGCCCCGCTCGGGGTGACACCCAACGACATCGGTGACGGTGACGGCGGACCCAACGAGTTGCTCAACAAGCCCGAGCTTCAGTCTGTGATCTTCGATCCGTCCACCTTGGTCACGACGATCACCGGGGTGTTGAACGCGGCACCGAACAGCAGTTATTCAATCAACTTCTATATAAGCAGCAGTTGCGACGCCAGCGGCTTCGGCGGTGGACAGTCGTTCTTCGCGCTCAATCCTTCACCCAGCATCGTCAACGTGACGACCGATGCGCTCGGCGATGCGACTTTCACGCGGCAGACCTCCGGGCTTGGTGCAGGCCTTGTCCTCACGGCTATGACCCGTCGCTCCGCGACGACACCGGGTTCTCCCTCCTTCATCGTTTCGGAATTCTCGAATTGCCGAGCGGTTGTGTCATTGAATGATCTGATCTTCCGCGACGGTTTTGAGCCGTGATAGGCAAAAACCGGCTGCCGAACCTTGACGATCGATAGCAGCAAATCCAAGGACTCGACGTGATTGAACGCCGCGCTGAAGCGCACAGGCCTGCGCAAAGGGCGCCCGTGATGCACCTGTGGCATCTGCACACAGACGACCATGATTGGCAGATCCAGGGTTTTTACAACCCAAGACAGTACGGGCCAATCGGTTCGCACCAATGTAGGGATGCTGTAAATTCTAGTGCACCAAATCGGGGATATATTGAGGCCATGGGCCGGGATTGATTTACCTATCTCGCTGATATCCCGAGCATTTTGCAGCGCAGCAAAGCTGGCATGGGGGTTGCAATCCTGATTGCACAACCATCCCCAACCGAGGTTTCCATGTCTGCAGCAAACGTGCTCCAGCTGATCAAGGATCAGAACATCACCTACGTTGATCTGCGTTTCGCGGATATGCGCGGGGTCCACCACCACATCACCTTTCCGGCGGCGATGATTGATGAA
>JBDSPX010000067.1:0-7403 GCA_039930065.1 Dokdonella sp. | reverse complement strand
GTCAGCGTAACTTCAAGAATCTTCGTCTCGATATGTACCTGCAACGGTGCGATATCGAGCTTTCGGATCGCGCCCTGCATTGCATCCCATTCGGCCGGTGTTGCCATGATCAGCAGTTGGTTGCTTTCCTCGACTGCGGTAATTCGGATATCCGAATCCGCATTGCCGCCGGCCGCACCGCCACCGCCCGACTTCGGCTGACTGCTTGAACGGTTGCTGCCGAATCGGCTGGACCGCCCGGAACTTGAGCGGCCGCCCGTGCTGACTCCTCCAGTCGCAGTTGCCGCCCCAGCGCTGCCGATGGTTGCCGAGGCCAATCCGGGAGCGACCGAGCCTGATGTATCGGTTCGCCGCGAACTTCCGCCGCCGGAAGATCCGAGGAAGATCTGACTGAGATAATCCGAGAGGTCGACCGACTTGATGTTCTTTACGTCGTAGACGAAGAGTTGGGTGGCGCTTTCGTCGCCGGCACGATCAAGGCGCTTGAGCCAATCTTCGGCCTGATGCAAATATTCCGGCTGCGCGGTAATCGCGATGATTGCATTCGAGCTCTCAAGCGGAATAAAGCGGAACATGCCGGCGAGTGGCGACTCACCCGCGGCGCCGAAGACTTTTTCCAATTCGGGCAGGAGGGTTCCCACTTCAACGCGCTGCAACGTGAATACGCCGACGGACATGCCTTTGAGCCAATCTACATCGAAAATTTCGATGGTCTGTGCATAATTGGTCAGCTCGGATGCCGTTCCGGCCAGCACGAGCATGCTGCGCGAGGTATCGATATTGATGAATGCGTCGGCCTTGGCGTACGGCTTGAGCAGCTTGGCCATTTCGCTGGGCGAAATGTAGCGCAGCGGAAAAACCCTGACTTCATACCCATTGGCCAGGTTGGGCGAACTGATCTTCGGCGTCAGATTGCCGGGCAAGGCATCCTTGATCTGCAATACGGTATAGCGACCATCCTTGTAGATCAGCGTGTTGCCAGTCCAGGAAAGCAGCATTTCGAGCACCGACATGGCTTGATCCGCGCGGATCGGCTTGGATGTCGAAAACGACACGTTGCCGCCGACATTCGGCGCGATGGTGTAATTTTCCTGCAGTAAATCTCCAAGAATGGCCTTTACCACCGATTGGATTGGATTGTTTTCGAAATTGAAATCGACCTGACCTTCACCCTTGGCTACAGGCGCGGTGCGCCGCGCGGCGGCTTCATCGATGAATTTCCCGGTACCAAGCTGAATTTCAGGCTTGGGCGGCTCAAAGGTTTTCTTTTCTTCGGAACCGACGTTGATGCCCGAAGCATCGCCCGGGCGTTTTTCGGCCTTGCTTGAATCAACAGCGAGGCTTTCGGCAGTCAGGGCAGTCGTCGGGGCTGAATAGGCTGCGGCGTCATTCTTTGCAGGCGCAGTCGAACAACCGGCCAATAAAGTGAACGCCAGAGCGATCGAGAGATTGATGATTCTTGAAAGCACGTGGGTCACTCCGTCAATTCTTTTGCCCATTGGGCGAGTTGCTTCGCTGCGAACGCAAGCGCTCGGCCTCTTCACGCATTTGCCGTCGTCGCTCTTCGATGCGCTTGGCCAGATCCGACTCGGCCGCATTGTTCTGTTCCGGGATTGGCGCACCAGGCCTTGCAGGTGCTGGCACCGGTGGGCGTTGCATCGGCGGTTTTGCGGCATTTGCCGCCGTGTTCAGTTCTATCTCGGCCTTTTCGTCGCTGACATTCTTGAAAGTGGCAAGACGCGGCTCGACTGAAACCAGACTCCAACCCGCTTGATCACCATTCAAGGGCATATCGACCTTGAGTGCCAGCGATTCGTTCCTCAAGTTGTCATGGACCATGGCAATTCGCACTTCGGGTGTCGATTCCGATTTGCGCTGAATGATTACCCCAGTCAAGGTCACGTTGATCGGTACGACCGGCGTCGCCGCTTCTTCGACCGCATCATCGTCGTGCGGTGTCGGTTGGCGATCCTCGTTGAATAGTGGCCGGTTCTCGACCTCGGCAAACGCGGACATCGGCGGAATCTTGATCGGCTTCTGATCAATCTCGGTAGAGATGCCCGCCTCCGACTCTTCGTCAGCTGCGAGCCAACCATAGCCTTGCCCATAACCCGCCAGCTGAATCAAGGCCACGATAAGCAAGAGGCCACAAACGCCAGCGAGGCCGAGAGTCACCATGCGTGAGGTTTTCACGTCCATCACGGCGCCTCAACCGGCTTGCCGGGTTGCCGCAGGTAACCCGACAAGTTGAAGCGAACGTCGAGCGGACTGGCGACACGTTTGCCGCCGGGCGGCACATAGGTTTGCTGCTTGTAGATCATCAAGTCATCGATGAACAGATACGGCTTGCCGTTTTCGAGGTCGTACAGAATGGCAGCCAATGATTCAAGATCGCAACGCAACCGTGCCTGCACAACCACCTTCATGTACTGCTCTTCCTGGGCACCGGTAAAACCGGGACTGGTGTTGACGACAGAGCAACGACTGGGATCGGACTGGTCGGTTTGTGATTGGCGCAGCCGTGTAATCAAACCTGCCGAAGCGGCATTGGCATCAACCTCGGCAAGAAATGCCTGGTTACCCTGCTCATAGGCGCGCACCTCGACAAGCTTCTTCTCGATGGCCGGTCTTTCCGCGATAACGCGTGCATACCGCTGTTGCTGTTCGCGCAGATCACCCATCTGACTGTAATAGTCCAAATGGGGTGAAACGAACCACCGGTGCACGCCAAAATAGTAGACGCAAAGGACAACGGTCAACAGCAAAACGACAGCGAGCAGGCGACCATCCTTCGGACGCAAATCAAGGCGAGCCATTGACAGCCTCCTTGCCTTTCTTGATGCCATCGCCTGTCTTCAAGTGATCGCTTGCCTTCGCATCGTCGCCGGATTTCAAGCGATCGCCTGTCTTTGTGTCACTACCATTTTTCTCAGCACCGCCTTTCACATCATTCGCGTCGGCTGATGGAACTACAGGCTTGCGCTCACGCACCACCGGCTGATCCACCGGGACACTCTTGGGTTCGGCAGAAATCGTGAAGCGATCCTTGCCTGTCCTCGGATCGGGCTGGATCTGCCCTTCCAGCTTGGGATTGGACATGAACGGCGAGGCGCTCAATACGCTGATCAGGCCAGCTGCATTCTTGCTCTGACCCTGTATCGAAAGCTGGTTGTTTTCGATGCTGAGCCGCTCAAGATAGGTGTCGTCATCGAGGCGAAATGCCACGTCATCGAGCAAGGCAATTTCCAGTGGTCCGTTGCGCTTCTTTTCGGCGAGGAAATTGGCGCCGTTGATGGAATCCTGCAAAGTTTTCTTCAGCGCCAGCACTTCGCGCGCAGCCACAGCAGCCTTGTCGACCTCGGCTTGCATCGTCTCCACCGCAACGGCGCGATTGCTCAACGATTCGGACATATTGAACACGAGCAGGATGAGCGCCAGCGCGGCGAGCCCAAGATTCATCGGCAAGCGCATGTCGCGGCGGCGTGCTCGGCGTTCGATTGGCAGCAAGTTGACCCCGCGACGTGCACCTTCGACGCCTTCCGCACGCACATCAACGCCATCGAACTCGATCGCTCCGCCACCCACCGATTGCAACTGCGAATCGAGCAAGGCGCGAGGCAGCACCGTCAATTCGACATTCAAGCTGCGCGTAACCGCATCTCTTGAAACGATTCGGGAATCAAAATAGACCTGATCGGCCTTGAACGGCGTCTGCCGATCCATTTCAAACGACAGCACCTGACGCAACTTGTCTTCGGCTGCGGCTGGCAAGGTCAGCGATCGGGTAAGCGCACGTGATGGGGGAACGCAGAGAATGCTGCGCAATCCGGGATTTTCAATGCGACCGCGAAGCGCTCTGAACTCGGTCGCCTGCTCTTCCGCAGTCGCGGTAGCCGCAATCGATCCAAATTCCGATACGGCCTGTTCGCGCTCGCGCAGCACCCGGATCGTGTCGCCATCGACCTCAAACAGCAGCGCCTCGGAATTGCCGTTGAAGAATTTCCGCCAGCGCGGCGGCAGGCAGGCAAGCAGCTCCGATCCCCACCACGAGAAAAAGCGTGGCAGCGGTGTCTTGGCAAGGCGCGTCCGCAGACGGGCCAGTTGTCTGTCCAGAACTTCTTTCACGATGATTATGCGTTCTCGTCGTCACGCCAGCGGAGCACCACAAACGGCCGCCCTGCTGAATTCATCCCGCCCAAGCGAATGGTCGCATCGAGCACCGTACTTGCCCCATTCGGAAGCTTGGCACGGGATTTCACACTATACGTGAGGCCTCCACCGTCCGCCATGAGGGGGGAACCATCTGGCAGAAGCAAGCCAGAACCGCCTTGGTTGAGTATGCCGGGACCCAGTTGCTGGCGCTGCTGAATCAGCTGCTGGGCCAGATCGGCCGTCATTCCGGGAATGGCCATCATCGCCTGCATGGGCGCATAGGCGGCGCTCGGCGTGCTACGGCCCGAAAACATCGTGATCGCCGGCTCGATCTTGGCGAAGATCTCGTAGCTCATGCCAAAAACCTGCTGGATCTCAGACAGGGTCTCGAACGGCGCATTGCGCGGGCTATAAGGCAAGCCCGCCGCGCGGTAATCGTCGCGTTCGGCGCCGTGCAGTGACGTCAGGTCGTCCGGATCACGCCAATCCTGGATCGCGTCGGCCAGCGCCTCGGCCTGCTCCTGCTCGATGCCCGCACCCTTGAAAAGACTCGTCAAGGCGATCGGATCGGCCGCATTGATGTCGATTTTGCCGGAATCGTCCGTCAGCGAAACCTCGATCTGGACATTGTCGAAAACGAACGAATACGGCCTGCCATCAGCCACCCACTTCTGCTCGGGATCGGATTGACTAAGGCCGTATATCGCCAGATTGAGACCTGCCTCTGCCGCATAGCGTGCTGTCGTCATATCGAACAGGTGGCGTGACTGCAAACCCTCGGTACGCGCAACCAGAGCAAAGCTGCCAAGCAAAACCGACAGCATCGCGATCATCCACATCACCAATACAAAGGCAACGCCACTCGGCCTGCGAGCAACGCGCCGACCGGGGCGCGGGATTTTTTCTGAGCGCAGGCTCATCGGCTTGGACTCACGCCGCCGTTCCTCGGCGTCGCCTGATCTTGCTGCGGCGCCAGATCCTCGAATCTAACGGTCTGGGATTGTCGCGCGGCACCGACATCGAGCATCAACGGTATCTCCATATCCGGCCATCCGACGAGAGCTTCCTTGCGCATCTTCAGTTCGATACGGATCATCACTGGAGTGATGCTCGGATCTTCCCAGTCATCGGACCAGTCTTCGAGCTCGCCTTGATCGTCGAGTTTGCGGTATTCAAATTTTCCGCTATCAACCTGATCCATGAGAATGACCGGCTCACTGTCGCCCTTGTTGAGCTTGTCCTTGTCAAAACCATTCAACATCCAATGATTGAACAGCAGTTGTTTTCCATTTCGCGTATTGGATAGTTCCAGGGTTTGCACATAGGCGCCGCCGTTCGAAAGGTAGCCAGGCATCGGTGCGACAAAGCGCATGAGATCGCGTTTGCCCTCAAACATCATGTTTGTGCCGGTGCCGTGCTCCTGACCGAAAGGCAGCGGCAGCGTACGACTCAATTGATGGCGGATGAATTCCTGGGCGACGCGCAGCCGATTGGTTCGATCCATGAGGTTCTCGCCGATATGCATGCCTTTGACTGCCGAACGTATCCCGCCGAACGCCGCGGCGAGAAGTACGGCAAGCAACACAATCGACAGCATCACCTCAATCAAGGTGAAGCCGCGCAGGTTCGCTTTGGCCGCAAGTCGACTCACTAGCGCCCTCCGGAATTGGAAGGTTTTGGCATCGCCCCACCCATGGGCGATCTGCCCTGCTGCATTCCACGCAAATCGCCACCGCTGAAACCCTGGGATTTCGTGGTGTCGGTGCTGGCCGTGCGCAAAGTCGAGAACTCGGCCTTGCGCTCGTGAGCGTTGTCGCCCCAACTCACCGTAAGTGCCACGTGGTAGAGATCAATCTGTGGCATGCCGAGACCTGCGGCAACCGATTGCTGCGAGGCTTGCGCCGCATTCGTGCTTGCCATGTTCGCACCATTCTGCCTGACGTCTGCAACAACCAACTGAGGATCAATCTGATCAATCTTGAGTTCCCAGTGATATTTCTTGTCGAATTCACCGTGGCTACTGCCGGCCTCGATGCGCTCGCCAATACCCACAACATCGAGCAAGGATTGCGCCCACAGCGCAGCGCGCGTCTCATCGGCCGAACGACGAGCATTGTTCATCGACATGGTCAGAATTTGCATCAACGCGCCGACCGCAATCGCGAAAATCACGAAGGCCGCGATCATCTCGATCAAGGTAAATCCGCGGCTGGGTCGGGAGGGCAAATTCTGCATGCCCTGAACAGACCGCGCATACGCGCCGGAGTTCGTCACTTTTCGTTGTCCGGCTTGTCGAGCGTCACCTCACCGGTCAACCAGCCAACGTTGATCTTCCACTCGCGCTCACCGAGAACAATCGCAATATTTCCACCGGTCGAGGCTCCATCAGGGAAGAAGCGGATGCCGCCCGCCTTGTCGCTGGTGAGTTCCTGCCGGGCCGTGGTCAAACGCAGGATCATGCCCTTGGGCAGCTCTTTGACATCCTTGCCCGGCGCTTGCCATGTATTTTTCTCCAGATCGAGCATCAGCACCTTTTGCTCGCCTTTGACGATGGCCTGGCCGCGCGTATAGCGCAGACCCGCAACGAGATCGTTGCCGGCCGCCTGAATACGTGCACCGGCCAAGCTGCGCGCGAACGAAAAAGTGACGACGCTGGCGACGATGCCGATCAGGACAATCACAACGATCATCTCGACCAGGGTGAAGCCTTTGTTGGTGCGGGGATTGGGGAATGGAGAATGGAGAATGGAGAAAGCTGAGCACGAGGGATTCTCACGGATTTTCGCGAATCCACTACACGTTGCGCGCGATGACTGAGTCTTGTCGTTATGCACGCTTTTCGATTCCCTATTCCCTATTCCCTATTCTCGATTCCCGTATCAATCACTCCCAACTTCCATAATCCTTGTTCGTACTGTCGCCGCCGGGCTTGCCATCCTTGCCGAGGAAAATGATGTCGAAATCGCGGCCTGCATCGCCGGGCTTTTTGTAGACGAACGCGTTGCCGAATGGATCCTTGAGATCCTTGTCTTTCGCATACGGACCCAAACCATCGCGTTTGAGCAAATCTTCCAGTGAACTCGGATAGCTGCCGACGCCCATTTGATATTGCTCGACCATACCCGCCAACTTCTTGGCCTGAACGGTCCCGGCCTTCCATTTGGCGTCACCAAAACTACTCATTACTCCGCCGCCAACGATTCCGATGACGATGCCGAGCAGGACGATCACGGCAATCATTTCCATCAAGG
>JBDSPX010000066.1:0-6601 GCA_039930065.1 Dokdonella sp. | reverse complement strand
CCTGGCTGCGCATGGAGCGCCCGACCAACCTGATGATGATCACGGGCGTGATGATGTTTGCCGGCCCGCTGGTTCACGGTGAAATCAAACAACTGCTCAACGACCGTTTTCTCGCCTATCGACGTTTTCGGCAGAAGGCGGTGAATACGAACTCGGGTGCGTTTTGGCAAACCGACGAGGACTTCAATCTGGACTGGCACGTTCGCGTCGCGGCGCTACCGGGCGCGGCCGGAAAAGAAGAGCTTGAAAACTTCGTTGGTGAGCTGGCTTCCTCTCCACTCGATCACTCCAAGCCACTTTGGCAATTTCATGTGGTTGAAAATTATCGAGGCGGCAGCGTGCTCATTGCGCGCATCCATCACTGTTATGCGGATGGTCTCGCCCTGGTCCAGGTGATTCTTTCGCTGACCGATACCGCGCAGGATCCCGTAGAACAAGCTGAGCTCACGCGCACGTGGCTCAAGCGCGATGGCGCGAACGTCTGGCAACGCATGTTGGAGCCCGCGCAGGCAGGGCTCGGCAAGGCGATCAAGGTGGGCACCAAGGTCTACGACAAGATGACCGAGATGATCAATGATCCGTCGATCGCGGCCGATGTGGCGCGGGAAGGCGGCGAGATCACGCGCGAACTGGCGAATGCCTTGCTCCTCTCCGACGATCCACCGACCTTGCTCAAGGGGCCGCTCGGCGTCGTCAAACGCGTGGCATGGGCCGATCCATTGCCTCTCGATGAAGTGAAGACGCTAGGTCGCGCGCTCAATTGCACGGTCAATGATGTATTGCTTGCCTGTGCTACCGGCGCGCTGCGCGGCTATCTGCTTGACGAGGGTAGTGAGGTGGATGGACTGACCATCCGCGCCACGGTTCCGGTCAATCTGCGAAGGCTCGAGCATGCGAAAAAGCTCGGCAATCACTTCGGACTGGTCTTTCTCGAACTGCCGATTGGTGAAGCGAATCCACTGCGTCGGCTTGAGCGTGTGGCCGCTTGCATGCGTGAACTCAAGCGCTCGCGTCAGGCCATCGTCACACTGGGTTTGCTCGGTGCTCTCGGTATGGGGCCTCAGGCCTTGCAGGCGCCCGCGCTCGAATTGTTCAGTCGCAAGGCGACCGCGGTTGCGACGAATGTTCCCGGCCCGCAGCAGCCGCTTTACATGACCGGCGTCGAGGCCACCGAACTGATGTTCTGGGTGCCGCAATCCGGATCCATCGGCGTCGGTTTGTCGATCCTCAGCTACAACGGCAGCGTGCATTTCGGATTGATGGGCGATGCCAAACGCGTACGCGATCCCGATGCCGTGGCCAAGCGATTTGCCGACGAGTTCGAGAAGCTCATGCTGATCGCGCTGATGGAAGATTGGGATGAGGAGATTGCCTCGAGTGGTGCAGAGGCGACGTTGCGGCACAATCTCTGAACCACCGAAATACCTGTGAACCAAGGCGGAAAGCGGTTTCAGCCGCTTGTCCGCTCTTGGTGGCGATGCTTTTTTTACAACGTGCCGAAAGGCATCGGGCATGAATGCCTCTCCCACACAAGCCGAGCAAGCTGTGCGAGTTTCTTGGGTCGGTTCTCGCGTTTCGGCTTCGCTGTTGGCATGAATGCCGCCTCTATCCGAACATTTCGCAGGGCTCAAGGCGCGACGAAATCAAACCCAGTTGCAAAGATTCGATCGTGGATACCGACCAGATCGGCGAGTACGGCGGCGCTGGTTTTGAGGATGGCGCCACCCATGGCCTGGGCGTTCGGGCCGACATGGACCGGCGTATCGGCGCTGTTGTGATAGTACGGGTAGATATCCCAGTCGTTCTCGATAACGAGCAGCGTCTTCTTGCCGGCATTCAGATACGGAATGTGATCGGAGCCGAACGGATTGGTGCTCACATGTACCTGCAAATCGGGTACATAGGTTGCCGCGGCTTCTGCGAACTGATTGAGGTAGGCGCTCCAGCTGGCGCTGCTTTCAAATAGGACATCAAGCGTCGAGTCGGCGCTGTATCCGATCATGTCCATCGTCACAACGGCTTTGACCTTGGTCAAATCGCCAGACGCCTGCAGTGCCTGGACGTGAGCCTTGCTGCCATACAAATTCTGCTCTTCGCCGGCGTAACACATGAAAAGGATGCTGCGCTCAGGCTCAAAATTCACCAGCACGCGCGCAAGTTCAATCACCCCCGCGCAGCCTGAAGCATTGTCTTCTGCGCCCGGTGTAGGGGCAGTTGAAATGTTGCTCGAGTTGCGCGAATCGTAGTGGCCACCGACGATGATCCATTGGTCTGGAAACTGCGTTCCAGTCCACTTTCCAATCACGTTGTTGACGCTGATCTGGCCGCCGCCAGCACTGCCGGGCATGCTGAATGCAGGTGCGCTGACCATCAACCCAAGCCCGCTGAATTGGGTTTCGATCCAGGCCCGCGACATGGCGAGTTCGGAGCCATAACTCGACCGATTCCAGTTGGCCAGCGTGGTCACGTCCGCAAACCAACGCGTTGTGTCAATCGAGTCAACCACCGATTGAACGATTGGGTTGGCGACTGCAGGTGCTTCGTGCGGTCGATAGCGCCAGGCAATCACGCTGTTCGGTTCAACCTCGCGCCATTCGTCGGAATGTCCGTCATGGATCGAAGGCAGCGGCATCGCCAGTTCCGAGTCGGAAAGTTCCCGCAATTCCCAGCGTCCGCCGCGTGCAATCAGTCGACCAGGTGACCCTGCTTCACGCACGCAGCCGATCGCATGCAGACGAAGATGGTCGCGGTTGAAATTGACGATCTCACCAAGCACGTCCCGATTGGGAGCCGCTTTGCGCACTTCGCCGCGATCACCGACCAACAGCAGTTGATCGTCAAGCTCAAGCCACCAGCGCACATGGACATCGTGCTTGCGGATGGCTACCTGCGTGGCATCTGAATGGCGAATATCGACGACGATAGCGCTCTGTTGCGAAAGCGCCAATGGAGGGGTTGGGGCATCAATGATCGGCACGGTGGTTCCTGTCGACAGAAATGGCGCGATGTGGTGCAGCGATTTGGTTCAGTCAGCATTGTAGTCGGCATGATGCAAACGACAGTGTGAAATGGATTCCGCATGCGACCGGTCTAGTCATCCGACTACGTGGCGAACTGGCCGCGGCGCTGAAACGATGCGGCTCACTCCCCCAACGCTGGACCGCATGTGTTTCGGCGTCTTTTTGCAGAGGCTTACCTGCCCAATCCGCGATGCAATGACGCGTTGCGACATTCGCGGATCCCCCATATTCAGGAGATAAAGGCATGAACCGTCGAACACTGTTGCAAAGTCTTGGCGTACTGGCGGCTATGCCTTTGCTGCCATCATGGTCGCAAGCGAACGACCCTCAGCCCGCGGCGAAGAGTGATCCGGTTGTCTCTCTCGACAAGCCGCATGAAGCCTGGCGAGGCGTCGTCAGCGCAGCGGCCTATGTCGTGCTGTTCGAAGAGGACACCGAGCGCGCCGGCAGCAGTCCGCTCAACGATGAGCACCGCGATGGCACCTTTGTCTGTGCTGCCTGCCGTCTGCCCATCTTCAGAAGCGCGAACAAATTCGAAAGCGGCACAGGCTGGCCCAGTTTCACCCAGCCCATCGCGGGCCATATCGACACAAAACGCGATTTCGGTTTGATTTGGCCGCGCACCGAATACCACTGCGCGCGCTGTGGCGGGCATCAAGGTCATGTGTTCAACGATGGCCCCAAGCCGCGTGGCGAGCGCTGGTGCAACAACGGGGTGGCCCTGGAATTTATCCCGCAAGGCCAGCCACTGCCTGAACTGAGGAGTTGAGAATGAAGTTCCGTTTCCGATTGATCTCACAAGTCGCGGCGCTCGGTATTGCGCTGTCGATGGCAGCGATGAGTGCCTGCGCCGGACCCGCCGACGAAGCATCCAATCCCACGCACGCATTGGCCAGCGGGGCGACCGAGACAGCCATTTTCGCGGGCGGTTGTTTCTGGTGCATGGAGCCGCCTTTCGACAAGCTGGCCGGGGTCATTTCGACCACCTCCGGCTATACCGGTGGCAAGCTGCCGAATCCGACCTATGAGCAAGTATCCGACGGTGGCACGGGTCATGCTGAATCGGTCAAGGTTGTCTTCGATCCGACAAAGGTCAGCTACAAGCAGTTGCTTGATGTCTACTGGCACAACGTCGATCCGTTCGCGATCGATCAGCAGTTCTGCGATCACGGCGACCAGTACCGCACCGCGATCTTCACCGCCGGACCGGAACAGCTGCGACTCGCCAACGAGAGCAAGCGCGAGCTCGAATCCTCCGGCCATTTCGACAAGCCCTTCGTCACCCAGATCGTCCCGGCTTCAACGTTCTACCCGGCCGAGGGTTATCATCAGGATTACTACATCAAGAATCCGGTGCGCTACAAATTCTATCGATACAATTGTGGACGCGACGCCCGTCTTGAGCAGATCTGGGGTAGCTCGGGTCACTGAGACAGGGC
The DNA here is from genome assembly GCA_039930065.1 of Dokdonella sp. GTDB lineage: Bacteria > Pseudomonadota > Gammaproteobacteria > Xanthomonadales > Rhodanobacteraceae > Dokdonella. Next base: position 2,142 of record JBDSPX010000066.1, on the reverse strand, counting down.
AAATGATCGGCTGTTTTTTCCACGTCGTGTCATCTGTTCGCCGAGAGCTTTTTCAGGTCACACAATCCAGCGCAAAGTTTTTCAAGAAGCAGGGCCAAGATCCGGGAATGCTCCCTGACCTTATCTGACCCTCCTTGATTCACGCTTGCGGTTCCCATCGAGACCCTTCAGCAACAGGACCATTTGAAATGAGACTTGCAAGATTTACCGTTCTCGTTGCTATTCTCGCGCTCGTAATGCTGCTGATTTCCGGCCCAGGTACACGACTGGAACTCTGGCATTTCCGCACCGGCTTCACGTTGATGACCTGGGCGACCTTCCTCGGTCTTGGCGCGGCTGCGCTGGGCTTGCTGCTGTTGCTGATACCACGAACTCGCCGCGGGCGTGCGAAGACGCTTACCTTCGCAATCGTGTTGGGATTGGCGGCTTCGGCGATGCCGTTGTTAGGTGCTTACACCGCAAAGACCGTTCCGTTCATTCACGACATTACGACCGACACGATGCATCCACCTGAATTCGTCGCGATCCTGCCGCTGCGTGCCGACGCTTCGAATCCTGCCATCTACGGTGGCGCTGAAGTCGCGGCAGCGCAGAAGTCCGGATACCCCGATGTGCGCACGCAGTTGCTTGATCAGGCGCCCGCCGATGCATTCGCCCATGCAGAGAAAACAGCCCGCGACATGGGTTGGGAAATCGTCGCCAGCGTTCCGCAGGCGGGTCGTATCGAAGCTACCGATACGACGTTCTGGTATGGCTTCAAGGACGACATCGTCATCCGCATTGAAGCCGAAGCCCAAGCCAGCCGAGTTGATATCCGTTCACTATCCCGCGTCGGCAAAAGCGATGTTGGCAAGAATGCGGCACGCATTCGTGAGTTCATCAAGCGACTCGGAAGTCATCCAATCGCGGATTGATTTTGTTTCTACCTGCCGACCTTCCAAGCGTCGGATCGAGCACAATTCTGACCGACGGTCAGCATCGCGTTTGGCATCCTTTCCGGGCTGACGTATCTGCCATTGAAACGATGCCGCGCATCCAACGGGATGTTGTCGTTGAAGCTGAACACCTTGGATGATCTTGATGCGTGTTGACCGCCCAATGAGAACGGGTCGCGCTTTTGCGCCACTCCGCGCTGAAAATGAATTGACTGCATGACCTTTGGCTGTCGACGATCTGCCTGTATCCGTCCATCGTTGCGAACCGCTAACCGCGAATATTGAGCGATCAGACATCTGATCGTTTCGCGCAACCTATAGCGCGATTTTTCACGCACCGTTGCTGTCGCAATCAAAAAAAGGTTTGCCATGCGTCGTACTCTTGTTGTTGCCATTGCATTGGCGCTTTTCAGCGCTCCGATTTTCGTCTCTGCTGCTGATGTGCCCAAGGTAAGCGTGGGTGCCGATGTCACCACGCAGTTGCCGCGCGACGTTCGTCCGACGCACTACGGAATTGCAGTGACCCCGCACGCCGACTCGCTGACGTTCGAGGGCAGGGTTGAGATCACGATTGATGTGCTGAAGGCTACCGATCGAATTGTTCTCAATGCGGTGGGCATGCGTTTCTCTTCCGCGCACATTCACTCGACACGCAACAAGCGCGCGTATGCCGACCCGAAGGTTGGCGTCGATGCCTCCACACAGACGGCGACGTTCACGCTTCCTGAGGCGCTGGAGACCGGCAGCTATCTGCTGACGTTGGAATACACCGGCACAATCGGCACGCAAGCGAACGGTCTGTTCGCCATTGACTATGTGACCAAGGCGGGCGAGAAGCGCGCCCTGTACACGCAGTTTGAGAACTCCGATGCGCGCAAGTTCATCCCGAGCTGGGATGAACCGAATTACAAAGCCACATTCGACCTGACCGCGACCGTGCCGAGCAGCCAAATGGCGGTCAGCAACATGCCGATCAAGCTCAGCGAGAATCTTGGCAACGGCATGAGCCGGGTAACCTTCGCGACCTCGCCAAAGATGTCGACCTATCTGCTGTTCTTCGCGCTGGGTGAATTCGATCGTGCCACGGCGAAATCAGACGGCGTCGAATTCGGGGTGATCACGCAGAAGGGGCTGGTCTCGCAAGCGCAGTTCGCACTTGATTCGGCGCAAGTCGTACTACGTGATTACAACGACTATTTCGGTGTGC